>JAUWCP010000133.1 GCA_030609245.1 Hyphomicrobium sp. | reverse complement strand
CTTCTCGCTGAGCTTGGTGATCAAGTCGGCTGCGGCCACGGGAATGTTGGTGCCCGGCCCGAACACCGCCTTGGCGCCGGCCTCAAAGAGTGCGGGATAGTCGGATGGCGGGATGACGCCGCCGACAACGATCATGATGTCGCCGCGGCCTTCTTTCTCCAAAGCCTCCTGTAAGTCCGGCACCAATGTGAGGTGTCCGGCCGCCAGCGATGACACCCCGATGATGTGCACGTCATTTTCCACCGCCTGGCGGGCGGCCTCGTCGGGCGTGGCGAACAGCGGGCCGATGTCCACGTCGAAGCCGAGATCGGCAAACGCGGAGGCGATCACTTTCTGCCCGCGGTCGTGCCCGTCTTGGCCCATTTTGGCGATAAGGATGCGCGGCCGGCGCCCCTCGTTCTTATCGAATGCTTCAACCTGCTTGAGAACCTTGGCCACATTCGTGTTCATATTGCCGACCTCCGACCGGTACACCCCCGAGATGGCGCGGATCTCGGCGCGGTGGCGGCCGAATACCTCCTCCATCGCATCTGATATCTCCCCCACGCTTGCGTGCGCGCGCGCAGCCTTGACTGAAAGGTCTAAGAGATTGCCGTTGCCGCGTGCGCCTTCGGTCAGCGCGCTGAGGGCGGCCTGAACCGCCGCGTCGTCGCGCTCAGCCCGCAGCCGCTCCAGCTTGGCAATCTGCTGCTCGCGAACCTTGCGGTTGTCCACTTTCAGGATCTCAATATCGGCCTCTTCGCTCACCTGGAACTTGTTGACGCCGACAATGGTCTGCTTGCCAGAGTCGATGCGTGCTTGCGTGCGAGCGGCCGCCTCCTCGATGCGCATCTTCGGGATTCCAGCCGCAATCGCTTTGGCCATGCCACCGAACTTCTCTACTTCCTCGATGTGCGCCATCGCCTTGCGGGCCAGTTCGTACGTCAGCCGCTCCACGTAGTGGCTGCCGCCCCAGGGGTCGATGACACGGCAGGCGCCGGTCTCTTGCTGCAACAAGAGCTGCGTGTTGCGCGCAATGCGCGCCGAGAAGTCTGTCGGCAGTGCGATGGCCTCATCCAGCGCGTTGGTGTGCAGAGACTGCGTATGCCCGTGCGTTGCCGCCATCGCTTCCACACACGTGCGCGTAACGTTGTTGAACACATCTTGCGCCGCCAGACTCCAGCCTGACGTCTGGCAGTGCGTGCGCAGGTTCAAAGAGCGCGCGTTCTTTGGGTTGAATTCTTCGCGAATGAGCTTTGCCCACAACAGACGCGCTGCGCGCATCTTGGCGATCTCCATGAAGAAATTCATGCCGATCGCCCAGAAGAACGATAGCCGCGGTGCGAACGCGTCAATATCGAGGCCGCCCGCCACGCCCGCGCGTACGTACTCCACGCCGTCGGCCAGCGTATATCCAAGCTCCAGGTCCGCCGTCGCCCCTGCCTCCTGCATGTGATAGCCGGAGATCGAAATCGAGTTGAACTTCGGCATATGCGCGCTTGAGTAGGTGAAGATGTCGGAGACGATGCGCATGGAGGGATCGGGCGGATAGATGTAGGTGTTGCGCACCATGAACTCTTTGAGGATGTCGTTCTGGATAGTGCCCGACAACTTCTCTGGCGGCACGCCTTGCTCTTCGCCCGCCACGATAAACTGCGCGAGCACCGGCAGCACCGCGCCGTTCATGGTCATCGAAACCGACATCTGCTCAAGTGGAATGCCGGAAAAAAGTGTGCGCATGTCGTAAATGGAATCGATCGCCACGCCCGCCATGCCGACGTCGCCGCGCACGCGCGGATGATCACTGTCGTAGCCGCGGTGGGTGGCCAGATCGAAGGCGATCGACAAACCCTTCTGCCCTGCCGCGATATTGCGCCGGTAGAACGCGTTGGAATCCTCTGCCGTTGAGAAGCCTGCGTATTGGCGGATGGTCCATGGTTGCAGCGCGTACATCGCCGGGTAGGGGCCGCGCAGATAGGGGGCGATGCCGGGCCAGGTATCAAGAAAATCCAGATCGGCGGTGTCAGCGCCCGTGTACACCGGCTTAATGGCGATACCCTCCGGCGCCTCCCACGCGACGCCCTCACCAGGCGCAGCCGCTGCACTGGGCGCTGCGTCTTGAAGCGCTATCTTGGTGAAATCGGGAATACCGGTCATTCCTTCGCCTTCCGTTCGGACGTCGTGGCAACCGCCGCGTCCGTCTTCTATCAAATCATAGCAGAGCCCAGTCCGCTCGGTCGCCTGGACGCAGCGTCGCCGTTTAGGCAGGCCCTTACAACTTTGCGTGCCATCTTTTTTGCCCGCTGACAAGAAGCTGACCAGATCGCACAGCACAATTGGCAAGTCACGAGGGGTGGCGCACCGGGGCCATGCACGCAGGGCTTTTTCCCGCGCACTGAGCGAAAGTAAACAGATCATTAATCCTGACTGTGCATAGTCGAGAGGCGCATCAGCACTTGCTTAAGCAAACCGGTTGCCGGAGTGGAGGACCTCGTGCTTCGTACCTCTCGTATTCTCAAAGTGCTTCTTTGCGGCGGCGCTCTATTGATGGCCGCCAGTACATCCAACATCGCCGCTATTCAAGACTCCGACCCGTTGGCCCGACTTGCCGGACGCTGGACGGGCGAGGGTCTCATGACGCTCAATTCCGGGTCCGCCGAAAGCTTCAAGTGCATCGTCACCTACCGCCCCACCAAGGATGGTGCGGGCATGAAGCAAAGCCTGCGCTGCAAAGGCCGCGTCACCCGGCTTGAGGCAGTGACGCTCTTGTGGGTTGATGGCACGGAGGTCACCGGCCGTTGGGAGGACAAGATCAACTCGCTCGACGGCACGGTGCGCGGCGTCGTGACCGAAGACGGCTTCGAGGTCATGCTCGGTGGTCGCTTCTTTACAGCCAAAATGGCGGTTGCTGGCTCCAATTGCGAGCAGTTGGTTACGGTGTTACCGCATCGCTCTGTCTATTTCCGTGAGCTGTCGGCAGAACTGCGCAAGTGCTGAGTGCGCGTGCCAAGCAGAACGCACGTTTGGCACACCGGCAGATGCAATCTGCCAAACATACGAGTGCTAAAGGGGCATAGGCGCTTCCGCCTGCTGTGACGCTGGCGCGTAAACGTGCACGACACGGTGTCCGCCAAACAGGATCGAAGCGAGGATTAAGATCCCAAGCGCCTGCCAGAGAGTGATCTTCTTGAGGCCGAAGACGTCGGGCACCACCAGATTCCAAATCCACATGAAGATGAAGCTGAAGACCAGGATCGCGATAATCGCGACGATCAATCCGATCAGAACACCAAAAAACAGCTCCATGGCTCTTCTCCGCCAGCCTGTTGCATAACACTTGGCAAAGACTTTCACGGGTCTAAGCGTACGTCCACCTCCCGCGTAAGGCGGTCTCTACACGTCATGTATAATACAGGTTGTGGAGCAGATCGGCCGTAGGTATTGGAGTGAGTGCGTCCTACTAAAGCCCGCGGCCCGGCGTTTCCAGTGGCGCTAGAGCAAGATCGTTCTTGATGGAATCGCTCACCAAGCCCGGACGATCTCCAACAGATAAGTGAATCTTGCTCTAGGGTCTAGACCCTAAATCAAAAGTGTAGAGACTGATTCACGTTTCACTTGGAGGCGCTAATTGCGTCCAAGTGAAACGATCAGGCTCTGGGCAGCGCGCTGAAAACCTTGTCCCTGGCGGACGGTGGTGAGAATTTGCACTGATGCGTGGCGACTTTGGCTTGAGCAGCGTGGCGGCCTTCATCCGCCGTCACTGGCGTACCATCGCGGGTGCCTGCCTGGCGGGCGCAGGTTTGTACGTCGCAATAGAGATCAGCGACAAACAGGGCCGGGCCGATCTGCCATACGGCTATGCGGTTCGCATGACGTGCGAGGACGATCCTGAGTCATATCTGTGGAGCGGGGGTTGCGATCGGATTGCTGACGATATCGCCCGCACGGACCGCCCCTCATTTGGCGATCTCTATCGTGCGTTTGTCATCGTGCACCATTCGCCAATCCCCTCGGCGGCTACCGCACGCCAGTTCGCGAATGTCCCCTGCGTTGCCGGCTTTAATCTCGATGAGACGCTTGAGGGCACGCGTTATATTTTGGTCACCGAGAAATTCACCAACGTGTGCAGCTTGGCGCACGCACAAGCGATCATGGACGAGATCGACACGCGCGCCCGCGCGTTGATGACGATCGAGCGCGGCGGCCTCACCTACTCCGCGCTCGCGGCCGGAACGCTGGCCAACCTGACGAACCCGCTCGCAATCGTGGCAGCGACGTTGCTTCTTATGGTGTTGTGGATTGTGTGAGGAGAAGCGGGTCCGCTATTGCTCCCTGACTGAGAAGGCCCAAATCTCACGGCCACGGGCCGGCTTCCGCAATTCGGCTTGACAAGGCCTCAAAGAACGTGCATATGCACGTACATGAGCCAGTCAGAGAGAAAATCTGAGCGACATGCCACGACCAATGTGGCGGCCTGCACATGCGCGAACCTGCGCAAGGCCGCGCGTGTCGTCACCCAAAGGTACGAGGCCGCCCTACAGCCAACCGGATTGAAAGCAACGCAGTTCACCGTGCTGGCAACGTTGACGAAGCGCGGTGATCTACCGCTGACCCATCTCGCCGATGCCCTCGTCTTGGATCGCACGACGTTGACGCGCAACCTCAAGCCACTCGCTGGGCAAGGCCTCATCACGATCGAGAACGAGCGGGATCAGCGTGTGCGCAGGATCAAACTGACGGCGAAAGGATCCAAAGCCTTCAAGGCCGCGCTGCCGCATTGGGAAAAGGTGCAGTCGAAGATTGTTGCGGGGCTTGGGCACAAGCGCTGGTCCGGCTTTCTCGATGATCTCGCAGCGACTATTGCCGAAGCGCGGAGCACCTGACTTTTTTTGCCCAAGTACGTGCATGTGCACGTACTCAAGAGGGATAGTGGAGAATGAAGATGACCAAACCCAAAATTCTCGTGACGTCCGCGGCCGGACGAACCGGCGCGCCGACAGTGATGGAGCTACTTGCAAATGGCTATCCCGTGCGCGCATTTGTCCGGCGCAGGGACGCGCGCGCCGAAGCGCTCGAGAGAGCCGGTGCCGAGCTCTTCATCGGCGACATGCTCGACTATCAAGACGTGTCGATGGCCCTCGATGGCGTTCAGCGCGCCTACCATTGCCCGCCTTTCGCGCCCAACCTGCTTCACAACGCCGCCGTTTTTGCGCTCGCCGCGGAAAGCGCGAAACTGGAAACCGTCGCGCTTTTGAGTCAGTGGCTTCCCAGTCCCACAGACCCGTCATTCATTACGCGAGAGCATTGGCTCGCCAACAATCTGTATCGGTGGATGCCGTCGGTCGACGTGGTCCACATCAATCCAGGCCTGTTCGCGTTTGCATACTTATTGGGCCTGCCGGCGATCGCGCATTTGGGGATGCTGGCCGCTCCCTTTGGGAATGGGCTGAACGCACCGCCGTCGAACGAAGACATCGGGCGCGTCGCGGCAGGAGTTCTGATGAACCCGGGGCCGCATATCGGCAAGAGCTATCGGCCGACGGGGCCGAAGCTGCTCTCTCCCGCCGACATCGCCGCAACGCTTACGAAAGTGCTCGGCCGCAACGTCAAGTACCGCGACGTGCCCTTTAAGATATTCCTCAAAGCGGCAATGGCACAGGGGTTCCCGCTCTCTGAGATGTCGCAGATGCGCTACTATACCGAGGCCCTCAAAGGAGGCGCCTTTGAACTGGGCGCACCCACGGACCACGTGCAGGAAGTCACGGGCGCTCCGCCCGAGGACTTCGAGAGCATTGCCCGGCGATATATCGCCAACCCCGCCCTCATTCATCCACGTCTGAAGTTGGGAAGCAAACTTGATGCGTTTGCTTTTGTGCTCCGCATGCTCGGGACACGCCCTGCCGACCTGGACGCCATCGAGCGCGAGCAAGGGTATCCGCTTCTGAAAAATCCGGTGCACGCACATGACAACCCTGACTGGCGTGCGTCGGCTGAGCGGAGCGAACTCCATCTGCTTGATCGTACGGCTGCCTCGACGCTGGCACGCGCGGTCGTCTAACCGCTCTCACAGCGAGCGCCTGGCGCCGATTTTTGTCTCTAGCGATACTTACGAGGATCACTTCTGATGAACCAGCTATCGACACTTCCCTTTCTTGCCGCCGCTCTCGGTGCATTCTGGGTGTGGCTGGCCACCAGCAGCCTCAGACATCGTTGGATCGGCCCAAAGGGCTTCGCGTGGGTCATCGGCTGGCTCGCGGCGTTGGGCGCCTGGGGTGTAACCACGTCGCATTTGGCCATAGCGGGCGATTACGAGACACAGGTGTTCTACAGCCGTCTCCCTGGTCTTTGGCTGCCGCTCGTGCCGATCGCGCTAACGGCGTTTATGGTGTTGGCGAGCTCTTCCCTTCGCCACGCGCTGCTGACAATTGCGTCTCGGCACACGCGCGCGATGGTGCTCATCCACGCGCTGCGGATCGCCGCATTGGGCTCTCTCTACAAGGTGTCTATCGGCGCCTTCCCGGCATTCTTCGGCTATTTCGTCGGCTTTCCCGATTTCCTGTTCGGATTGTCGGCGCTCGCGCTCGGCCTGTCGGGCAAATGGAATGTGCTGGGGCCGCGAGGGCTCATCGTCTGGAACCTCATCGGGATCGCCGTGATCCTCCCGGCGCCG
>JAUWCP010000160.1 GCA_030609245.1 Hyphomicrobium sp. | reverse complement strand
TCATGTTCTTGCCGGACAGCCCCCTGGCTTGGCGAGCGATTCCATCAAGAACGATCAGGCTCTACACTTTTGATTGAGAGTAAGATTCACGTTCTTGATGGAGACCTCCCAGACGAAGGCTACGTGATTTCATCAAGAACGATCTTGCTCTAAATCAAAAGTGTAGAGACTGATTCACGTTTCACTTGGAACGCCTCAAGTGCGGTCAAGTGAAACGATCAGGCTCTAGCAGCTCGGCTGGCTCAGTTGGGCTTGCCGTTGGGGCTGTTGGAGGCAACGAGCACCGGCCCCATGCCCTTGGGCGGGCGGCTTTCCGGCAGCACGCCTAGACGTCGGGCTATTTCCTGGTAGGCCTCTAATAGGCCGCCGAGATCGCGCCGGAAGCGGTCCTTGTCGAGCTTGTCAGCGGTTGAGATGTCCCACAAGCGGCAGCAATCGGGGCTGATCTCATCGGCCAGCACAATGCGCATTTGTTCGTTTTCCCACAGGCGCCCGAACTCGACCTTGAAGTCGACGAGGCGAACGCCGATGCCGAGAAAGAGCCCGACGAGGAAGTCGTTGACGCGCAGCGCGAGCTGCATGATCTCGTCAAGCTCTGCCGGCGCGGCCCAACCGAACGCGGTGATGTGCTCTTCGGAAACCATCGGATCGTTTAAAGCATCGGACTTGTAGTAGAACTCAATGATGGAACGGGGCAGCGGCGTGCCTTCCTCCAGCCCAAGTCGCGTCGACAGCGAGCCTGCTGCAACGTTGCGCATCACCACCTCGATCGGAATGATTTCCACTTCGCGAATGAGCTGCTCGCGCATGTTGAGGCGTTTGATGAAATGCGTCGGCACGCCGATCTCGCCGAGCCGAACGAAGATGAACTCGGAGATGCGATTATTGAGAGCGCCTTTGCCCTCTATGATTGCATGTTTCTTGGCGTTGAAGGCGGTTGCGTCATCCTTGAAGTGTTGGATGAGAGTACCGGGCTCAGGGCCCTCGTAGAGCACCTTGGCCTTGCCCTCATAAATACGCCGACGCCTGTTCATTGAGTCATTGTCCTTTGACTGGGAAATGTAGTCTGCGAGGGGGCGGACGACACGCCAACGGCCGCCGACCCGTTGAATTTGTGATGCGTTCTCACATAGTTACGGCGTTGCGCGCGGCTCGGTTGCGTGATCGTGCACCCAGGCTGACACTATCCGAACCGGGATATAGAAACAATCGTCAGGATGGCAAGGCGCACCGCGTCAAAAGTCCTGACGGGGGTCATTGATCCGCAGGCTGCCCCAGGCTATTGCTCCTTTTGAAAGCAGGCACGTGGCCGTGGATGCAACCTTTTGGGTCTAGAGTCGCGGCCGCCACTACACGCCCTGGTGGAGAAGAATATGACGACGTTTGATGATCGTGAGAAGGCTTACGAGAAGAAGTTTGCGCTCGATCAAGATCTTAAGTTCCGAGCCGAGGCTCGCCGGAACAAGATGTTGGCCGAATGGGCAGCTGCCAAGCTCGGCATTATGGGCGACGCACTTGAGGACTACGTCAAAGCCGTGCGCCGGGCCGATCTTGAAGAAAAGGGCGACGACGACGTTTTTCGTAAGATTCGTAAGGACTTCGACGAAAAGGGCGTACCTATTCAGGACGGTGAGATCCGGCAGGCCATGAGCGAATTCCTGGCCAAGGCGGTCACCGAAATCGAGGCCTCCAGCGACCAAAGCTGAGCCTGGCAGGCCGTTATCTGGCTCTTCGCATCCTACTAGGGCCCAAGCTGCGCCAGAAAAGTACCAAACCGAAGCAGGCCGTCGGGCCAGGGGCCGAAGCCTGAGGCGGTCGTGATATGGCCAGCGGGTCCCACATCCACGAAGTCGCAACACCAGGCGGCGGCGAAGTGTCGCGCGCGGGTCTGCTGGCAATAGGGGTCGTCGGAGGAGCTGATCAGCACTGCCGGGCAGGGCAGGGCCTGTAGCGGGATCGGCGTAAATCCAAAGCCTTCATCAGGCCACATGTAGCCCTGTGTGACGGGCCAGCGTTGCGCGTTGTCGATGTCGGCTGCGGAGACGAGAAAGGCTCCAGCAACGGCGCCCTTGGGCAGCTCGAGGGCCGCGTGCACCACCGCAATCACGCCGACGCTGTGCGCGACAATCACGGTTGGCCGCGACGTGGCCGCAACCTCCTTGATGATGTTGCCGGCCCATTTGTCCTTGTCGGGTGTCGCCCAATCTTCCTCACCGATGAGCTTGGCCGTCTTGAGATTGCGCACCCAACGCGATTGCCAATGGTCCGGCTCGCATCCGAGCCATCCGGGCACCATGAGGATGTCAACGTCGGCGGTACGCATTTGCGTCTGCGAGACCTTCTAATTTTCTCAGTGCCCGGAGCGAAAATAACGTTAGCAAATAGGAGTCTCGTGCAACTAGCTCAAGCGGTTATGCTGCTTGCGTGAGGGAAAGATGGCATGGGCTGACGTGTGGTGCCCTCTGCATTCTGCTGGGGAGTGCTGTTGATTCTGCGCGCGCGTTTGATTGCGCGCGCAAGTATTGCAAGCGCATGTCGAGCTGCGCAGAGGCTCAATACAAATATGCCGAGTGCGGTCACAAAAATCTCGACCGGGACAAGGACGGTATCCCGTGCGAGGTCGTCTGCGGGGACAGCTTAGATATCTATAAAAAACGCAGGCGCACCGGGGAGGTTTTGCCATCCTCCGTAGTCGCACCAAGCACGCAAGGAATTCTCGCCGGCAACTCTGCTAGCGATGCGGCGTCCTTGTCATGTGCGGGCAAGAGGCGGTGCGGGCAGATGGTCTCATGCAAAGAGGCGCGTTTTTATCTGTCAAAATGTGGGCTTAGCTCACTCGACAATGACGGCGATGGCACGCCCTGCGAGGACTTGTGCCGCAATCAGTAGCGGCATTGAGCGCTTAGTCAGCGCGAGAACCTGCATACGCCTATGGCAGGGCGCCGACGGTCTTCATGACTCTGCGTTTCCAAACACGCGCGCAAAGATCACGTCGACATTCTTGAAGTGAAAATCGAGGTCGAACATGGCGTCCAGCGCGGCGGGGTCAAGCTTCGCGGTCACGTCCTTGTCGGCCTTGAGCTCGGACAGGAAGTCCTTGCCTTCATTCCAAGTCTTCATGGCGTTGCGCTGAACCAACCCGTAGGCGTCCTCGCGTGACAGTCCGGCTTGGGTCAGCGCCAGAAGCACGCGCTGGGAATTGTGCAGGCCGCCGAGCTTGTCGAGGTTCGCCTTCATCGCGTCAGGGTAAACGACAAGCTTGTCGATGATGCCGGTAAGACGCGCGAGTGCGAAATCGAGGGTGACGGTCGCATCAGGCCCGATTATGCGCTCCACCGAGGAATGGGAGATGTCGCGCTCGTGCCAAAGCGCCACATTCTCCAAGGCGGGGAGAGCGCAAGCGCGCACGAGGCGGGCAAGCCCCGTCACGTTCTCGCTGAGAACGGGGTTGCGCTTGTGTGGCATGGCAGACGAGCCCTTCTGACCTTGAGAGAAGAACTCTTCTGCTTCCAACACTTCGGTGCGCTGTAAGTGGCGGATCTCGGTCGCAAGCCGTTCCGCCGAGGAGGCGATGACGGCGAGCGTGGAAAAGTACATGGCGTGACGGTCGCGCGCGATGATTTGGGCGGAGATCGGCTCAGGCGCCAGCCCCATCTTCTTGGCCACGTAGGCTTCAACGCGAGGATCGATGCTGGCGTAGGTTCCAACGGCGCCCGAAATCGCGCAGGTGGCCACCTCCTTACGCGCGGCAATCATGCGCTCTCTGGCGCGGGCAAACTCGGCGTATGCATAGGCGAGCTTGAGGCCGAACGTCGTGGGTTCGGCATGGATCCCATGGCTGCGACCTATGGTGGGTGTCATCTTGTGCTCGAGCGCACGCTTCTTGAGTGCGGCGAGGAGCTGGTCGAGGTCAGCGATGAGAAGGTCGGCGGCGCGCGTGAGCTGGACGCTGAAGCAGGTATCGAGAACGTCTGAGGACGTCATGCCCTGATGGACGAAGCGCGCCTCCGGGCCAACGTGCTCGGCAAGGTGTGTGAGGAAGGCGATGACGTCGTGCTTGGTTTCGCGCTCGATTTCGTCGATGCGCGCCACATCGAAGGTAGCTGCGTTGCCCTTTTCCCAAATGACCTTTGCCGCTTGCTTGGGGATCACTCCGATTTCGGCGAGCCCGGCCGCAGCGTGGGCTTCGATCTCGAACCAGATGCGAAAGCGGGTCTCAGGCGACCAGATCGACGCCATTTCGGGGCGGCTATAGCGGGGGATCATTGCGGCCTCGCGGATCGGAAAGGAGCGTGGGAGCCCTAGCAGAGGGGCAACACGCCTTCAATCGCAGGGACAAGAGAGTGACGCAACGTTCCGTCTGAGCGGCGTATTTGCCGAAAAGTGCTGTTGATAAAGTGGATGCGATCACAATTTGCGAAATCATCTTGCAAGCGGCTTCTGAGGTTATGCCGCAATGCACACTAACCGTTACAAGACTGCTAGACGAATTGAACAGAAAAGCCCAGTTCGCGTCACAATTAACCCGATGATCTTGGCCGTGTCCCGCACGCATCAGCTTCGGACAGATTGTCGCGCAAACGGGCGTGAATGCAAAACTGCCCTTGCAAGTGTGGCCGCATCAAACCAGGTTAGTTAAGCACTGTGAACGTAACCTTGTGCAGATGGCAATCGGAAGCTGGATAATACCCGGAGTGGGACGTGCTAGGAAACGAGAGGGTTGAGGCGCGTGATGGCGAACCAGATGCAGAGCGAGATTGCTGAGCTCAACACGGAGCTCGAGGAAGTTGAGGACCCGCGAGAATGCTACGCGATGGTCCAAGCGAGAATTCGCCGGTACCGGCAAGCGGGTCAAAAGGTACCGGAGGATCTGGCTCTCATAGAGCGGCGCCTCATGAATGAGTGCATGGCCGCGTCGCAAGGGCGGGACTAGCGCCCGCTTCGATCCCTTCCTCCTAGCTTTGACCGAAATATATTGCGGTTGGCGTGCGCCAACCGCTTTTTTTTACCGCCCTCGGTCGACGACGCGCCACGCGTCCATTGTCCACGTAACCACATCGTAAGCGGGCCGGTTTGCGTCTCCGTTTTCAGCAAAGGAGACGGGTCCAAGGACTGTTTCGAATGTGCCCTCATTCAGAGCAGCACTCACTGCATCTGGTGCAGTTGACCCGGCCTGCTGAGCGGCCCCCCGCCATGCCTCAATCGCAGCGGAGGTCAAAAGGAACGGGCCTGTTGGCGGCCGGCCGTCACGGGCATCCATCAGACGTGGGGCGGCTGGGCGCCGTGCGGGGTCATGCGACATCAAAATACGCGCGCCAGAAGCCGCCGGACCGGCCGTATCGGTGAACTGCGCTGTGGCCAGCGTTTCGCTGCCAATGAATGCCGTGCTGAGGCCTGCGGCACGCATCTGCCGCAAAAACAGTCCCGCTTCGATTGGGAAGCCGGCGAAAAACAGGGCCTCGGTATTGGCCGTTTTCAGTTTGGCGATGAGCTTTGCGTAGTCCTTCTGCCCGCCCCGGACCGCTGCGCTCAAGACCTCGGTGAAGCCTGCCTCGTTGAGTGCTGCGCGCGCGTCATTGATGATGCGCCGCGCATAACGACTGGCGTCGCGGACCACGGCAATGGGGCTGCCAGGAAAATTGCGCAAAAGATACGCGGCAGCGCTTAGGCCCTGACGGTCGTCGCGACCGGCAACGCGGAAGATCGTCGATCCGGAGCGTTT
>JAUWCP010000101.1 GCA_030609245.1 Hyphomicrobium sp. | reverse complement strand
CTTCTCGGCAGCACACCTTCAGCTCAGCGTCCCGCCACTTCACCACCGGGCCACACAGCCCAGGCGGAGCGCGGTCCGCTGGCCCCGGCCCAGCCTGATACCCTCTCGGGTCAGCCGGGGCGTCCTCGTTCCGAGCCGCCGCGCGCTCAACAGCCTCAACAGCAGTCGCGGACGTCTCCGCCACCACGAGGCGAGGGACCGACAGCCATTCAGCAATCGATCGCGCGCATCCATGAGGCATGCCAGGCACCAACGCTTTCGCCGCCAGACTACCGCGCCCTGTTCGATGTCATGGCCCAGGAAATCAGCGCCAACGGGCTGGCGGGCTCGCAGACGCTCGCCAACATTGTCAAGCGCGCGCAAGACTTCGGCATCGGGATTAGACGCGACGACGCGCGCTTCGTTCTCGATGTCGTCAGTGAGGCCGACCCTTGGTTCGACCAGGGTGCCTCAGCGAGCCTCTTCGCTAGCCGCTTCCGCAACTTCGTCGTTGCGCGATGCCGCAGCCAGGATCTCAACCTGTCAGCGAGCGAGCTCGACTTGATCGAGGCATGGTTTGCTGGCCCAACACCGGAATCGCAACGCAGCACCACAGCGCCCTCCTATACACCCGGACAGGCGCCAGCACCGCGGCAGCAGCCCGCGCCTACTGCGGAGACGGCAAGAGCGGAGGTGCGCTCCAATCAATCATGGAGTCGAGAAGAGAGCAGCCAACGTGCTGCTGATCCCGACATGCCGGGCAATGGCGACATGGACGAATTTCCGCGCATCATTCGCACGCGGCTGCGGGGCTAGCCCCAACGATCTGAACTCGGCCTGGACGTGCGGCGGCACCAACTAAGAGTGCCGCCGCTTTTTTGTGCCGTTGTCAGCTCGCCATGTAGTGACCGCCATTGATATCAAAGCAGGCCCCCGTGGCGAATCCCGCCTCATCCGCCGCCAGGAAGACGACCGCGCGCGCAATCTCTTCTGACTCGCCAAGCCGACCAACCGGGATCAGCGGGATGATCTTGGAGTCCAGCACCTCTTTGGGCATAGCGAGGAGCATATCCGTGGCGATGTAGCCCGGTGCAATCGTGTTGACGGTGATACCCTTGGCGGCGGACTCAAAGGCAAGCGCCTTGGTGAAACCATGCATGCCAGCCTTGGCGGCAGAATAATTGGTCTGGCCCATCTGACCCTTGCGGCCGTTGATCGAAGAGATGTTGATAATGCGGCCGAATTTTCGATTACGCATGCCCTCTATGACGAGACGGCACATGTTGAACACCGAATCCAAATCGGTGCGGATGACAATGTCCCACTGCTCCTTCGTCATGCGATGAAGCATGGCGTCACGCACGATGCCTGCATTGTTTACCAGCACGTCGACCGGCCCAAGGTCCTTCGTCACCTGCGCAACGCCCTGCTCACAAGCCGCATAATCGCCGACGTCCCATTTGTATACGGGAATGCCCGTATCAGCCTGGAACTGCTGCGCGGCGGCGTCATTGCCCGCGTAAGTGGCGGCAACCCGGTATCCGCTATTTTTCAAGGCAATCGAAATCGCGTGGCCAATGCCACGCGTGCCTCCCGTCACGACGGCGACACGTGCCATGGAAGTCCTCCCTCAGTTTTGTTCATTGTTGATCGATTAGGGTGAATAAGAAGGCCGCCAGCAGGGCCGGCGGCCGATTTGCATGAAGAGGCGCCCTCAAAGGCGCTCGACGCACATCGCGACGCCCATTCCACCGCCAATGCATAGCGTGGCGAGGCCCTTCTTAGCTTTGCTGCGCCTCATTTCGTGAAGCAGCGTCGTAAGCACGCGCGCTCCCGAGGCACCAATCGGATGGCCGAGCGCGATGGCGCCGCCGTTGACGTTGACCCGGTCCGTATCCCAGCCAAGCCCCTTGTTGACCGCGCAGGCCTGCGCCGCAAAGGCTTCGTTGGCTTCTACGAGATCGAGATCTTTGACCGTCCACTGGGCCTTCTCCAGCGCCTTTTTCGAAGCCGGAATAGGCCCCGTACCCATGATCGAGGGATCAACACCGGCGTGCGCCCAAGAGACGATGCGGGCCAAGGGCTCGATCCCACGCTTCTTGGCGTCCTTCAGCGTCATGAGCACAACGACTGCCGCGCCATCGTTAAGTCCAGAAGCATTGCCGGCGGTCACCGTTCCATCCTTCTCAAACGCGGCGCGCAGCTTTGCGACGCTTTCAATGGTCGCGCCTTCGCGGATGTACTCGTCCTCGGAAACGATAATGTCACCTTTGCGCGTCTTGATCGTTACAGGCACGATTTCGTCCTTGAACTTGCCGGCCTTCCTGGCCGCCTCCGCCTTGTTCTGCGAGGCTACCGCAAACAGATCCTGCTCCTCACGAGTGATCTGCCATTGGCGCGCGACGTTCTCCGCTGTTGTGCCCATGTGGTAGCCGTTGAATGCATCCCAAAGACCATCCGAAACCATGGTGTCGATCATCTTGAGATCGCCCATCTTCACGCCGTCGCGCAGGTGTGCGGCGTGCTTGGACTGGCTCATGCTCTCCTGCCCGCCTGCAACAACGATCGAGGAAGAGCCCGTCTGAATCTGCTGCATGCCGAGCGCGACCGCCCTGAGCGCCGATCCACAAACTTGGTTAACGCCCCAGGCCGGTGCATCGACGGGGACGCCTGCCGCAATGGAGGCCTGCCGGGCCGGGTTCTGCCCGTGGCCTGCCGTTAGAACCTGGCCGAGTATCACTTCGCAAACGTCGCCGGGTGCGACACCGGCACGCTCCAAGGCCTCTTTGATAACGACCTTTCCCAGCTCGTGCGCTGGAAGGCTCGCCAAAGAGCCGTTAAACGAGCCAATCGGCGTGCGTACCGCACTGGCAATGACAATGGTTTCCTTATCCTGGCTCATTATTGGCGCCTCCTCGAGGGCTGGTCTTTGTCAGATTGCGTCGCCGCGGGTGGGAACAACCGTCCGCCCTCTTCCTCTGGAGACTCTGGAGAGCGAGCTACGGCCTATTTTTCGCGGCACGATAGCAGCACCGCCTTCCCTGCCGCAATTGCGACATCTGGTCGGGAGACGGCCGTCATAAACGTCTGGAATCCTAGGCTCCCTGTGTGTTACGCTGATGCAGTGCAAAAAAGTGCCTTCGAATGGCCCACACAATGCTGAACAAACCTGACGCCCCAGGCGAAAAAAAAGAAGCGGTTGTCATCAAGAAGTATGCCAACCGGCGCCTGTACAACACTGAGACGAGCACCTACGTGACGCTCGACGACCTGGCGGCGATGGTACGCTCCGACCGTGACTTCGTGGTCTATGATGCCAAGTCAGGCGACGACCTCACGCACTCGGTTCTGACGCAGATCATTGTCGACCAGGAAAACCGCCAAGGCGGGCAAACCTTGCTTCCGGTTCCGTTCCTGCGCCAACTCATCCGGTTCTATGACGACAGTATCGGACGCATGGTCCCTGGCTATTTGCAGTTCAGCCTTGAGAACCTCGCCAAGCAGCAGGAAAAGCTGCGTTCGCAGTTTGCAAATGTCTTTGCCAATCCAACCGCAGCATTCGATGTCTACCAGGACCTTGCTCGCAATAACATGGCGATGTTCGAGAAAGCATTGTCCATGTGGACCCCGTTTGCCGGACAGGGCGCAGATGCCGCGCAAGAAGGACAGCCGGGTGCCGAAAATGGTGAGCCCCGCAAAGAACCCGACGAGATCAACGAGCTCAAGTCTCAGCTCGCAAACATGCAGCAGAAGATCGACAAGCTTTCACAAGATCGCGACGACTAGATCGACGCTGTGTTCTTTGATCCGCAGCGTCACAGCACAGCCCTGCCGCCCGGAGCGAACTTTCCAGCGCCCAATGATTGGGCGCGCTGGCTCGGGCTAAGACACCAATAACCTATTGAAGAACACACGGGTGCATTCGCCAAATGCGCTCAAAATAGGCATCAACCGTGGGGCGAAGCCAATGGCGAGTTGGCGAGGGGCCACAAATTCTCTGAGCCAACAGATTGTGCCTGGAACGCCTAGCCGCCGTGGCCCAACGTGAGATCACGCCGGGCAACCCGAATCCCGATCGTGTAACCGGCCACCACGTCGATCAAGGCTGCGATCATGATCATAAAGAACACGGAGTTGGCAGCCAGCGGCGTCATCAAAAACTCGATAAGGCAGGCAACGAACACAAGCATCGATAAACCGTGGTCGATCAGCGACGATGTCGACGTATAAGTCGCCTTCACGATCTCGATGAACAACATGATGAATGTCAATAGAATGATGAAGTCCCCCCAAGTGAACGTCCAGACGCCGCCGCTCAGCATCTTGATCTCGGGCAACAAGAGCTTGCTGAGAATTTCAGGGCCAAGCAGCGCCACGATCACGTTATAGAGAATGAGCACGACGATGATGAGCGGAATGGACCTGAGCGACATAGGATAATCCTTTTCCAACAGGCCTTGGTCAGTTCAATACGAAGGCCTTTTGCCACGATAGGCTTGGTGCTGCAACGTACGATGCCGTGTGAACGTGGCGCGAGAAGGTCGGCCCCAAGACTTAAAGGTCGGCCCCAAGACTTAGACGTCGTTTTTCGCCGGGAGAATCTGCCGGCCGCGATACTTACCCGTCTTGAGATCGATATGGTGCGGGCGCCGCCACTCACCCGACTCCTTGTCCTCAACATAGGTCGGAGCCTTGAGCGCATCATGCGAGCGACGCATACCCCCCTTTGACACCGTTACTTTCTTTCTCGGAACAGCCATCTGTCATAACTCCGTTTTACGGCACAGTCCCAGACCAGCCAAAACCGGCTCGACCGCACCTTCCACCCACCGGGGCACAGGACCTAACGGTCGCACATTCCCCAAACAATTGCCCCGGCGCGGACCACCGGACCGAGGCTCGTATCCGGCGCCTTATAGCCAAAATGCGAGCGAAGTGCCAAGGCCCTATAGCCGCTAACCTCGCGGGGACTGAATACAGTTCACCGCCCAGGGGGAGCGGACCGCAAGCCGCTGGATCCGGCGGGCGCGCCGCAATGTCCAGGGCCCTGGATTGCTGGCATCCCGCCTGACCGGGTTGGGCAGCGCTACGGCGAGCAGCGCCGCCTGGCGCAACGTGAGGCGCTTTGCCGACCTCTTGAAGTGGGCCCGCGCCGCAGCCTCCGCCCCGAAGACGCCCTGGTCCCACTCGGCAATATTGAGATAAACCTCCAAGATCCGCCGCTTGGACCACACCAGCTCGATGGCGAACGTTATCGGTACCTCGATGGCCTTGCGCACATAGCTCTTCGAAGGCCATAGGAACAGATTCTTCGAAACCTGCATGGTGATCGTGCTCGCCCCCCGCGGCGTGCCGCCGGACGCCCGCTTGATAGCGCTGAGCACCTCGGCGAAATCGATGCCCCAGTGGCGGCAGAAGCGGCCATCCTCCGACATGATGACTGCGCGGTAGAGATTAGGTGAAATGGCGTCAAGAGGCACCCATTTCTGAGTCACGCGTGTTCCGCCGAGCTGCTCCAGCAGCATCAGGTTCGAGAACGGCGGATTGACAAATCGATAGACGACGATCAGGAGCATCACGACGCTGAACCACGCGGCAAAAACGATCGCCCCGACTTTGGCTGCGCGAACCCCGAGATCCTTGACGCGCCGCCCGTCCCAACCGGAAAGTAAGCGCTGAGCCCATGCTTGGATACGGTCCCTCGTCCCTGGCGGAGCATCGCTCGCGGGCACCGCTGACTCAAGAGTTTTGCCTAAAGCCTCGAATTCGGACTGCTGCCCCAACAGTGGTGCTTCGGCAGGACGAAATGGTTCACTGGCCGTACTGGACGGCACGGGCTTGCCCGTTGTGGGGTCAATGGTCTTCTCAGTTGGCGGATCGGACTTATCCATACTGTCCTTACGTCCCCCCAGTGCTATATGCGGCGCCAGCCCTCGCACCGTAGCCGCCCGCTTGATGCCGAGGCGTCCGGCCCACTAGGTAATCCGCGAATGGAATTTGTGCAAAGACTTGAGGCCGCAGCCCGGCGCACCGAGGACCACCTGAGGGCCTTGTTGGACAAATGCGGGCCGGCTGCCAACGGACGCCTCGGCGACGCCATGCAATACGCTGCTCTTGCCGGCGGCAAGCGGTTTCGCCCCTTCCTTGTGATTGAGAGCGCTGCCCTGTTCGGGGTGGAAGAGCGAATGGCACTCGATGCCGCCGCCGCCATTGAATGCGTCCACTGCTACTCGCTCGTACATGATGACCTGCCCTGCATGGACGACGACAACTTGCGGCGTGGCCAACCCACGGTCCACAAGGCCTACGACGAATGGACGGCGATCCTAACCGGCGACGCGCTGTTAACATTGGCCTTCGAGATCCTTGCGCGACCATCCGGGCAGCGCGATGCAAACGTTCACGTGGACCTCGTCCGTGCACTCGCCAAGGCGGCGGGCGGACGGGGAATGGTTGACGGGCAAATGTTGGATCTCGAAGCAGAGAAACTCGGCACACCAGCAACTCCAACGATCGATCACATACGAAAACTGCACGCACTCAAGACCGGAGCGCTCATCGCGTGTGCCTGCGAAGCGGGCGCTATTCTCGGCCGGGCAACAGCCATCGACCGTGCGGCGTTGCGGCGCTATGGCGAGCACCTCGGCCTCGCCTTCCAGATTGCCGACGATCTGCTCGACGCAGAAGGCGATACCGAGATCGTCGGCAAGGAGACGGGCAAGGACGATGCGCGCGGCAAAACCACGTTGGTCACGCTCCTCGGCGTAGATAATGCGCGCGGGTGCCTTGAGGAAGCAGAGCGCGACGCCGTAAAATCATTACACTTGTTTGGTGGACGCGCCGCGACGCTGATCGAAGCTGCACGCTTCGCCGCCCAGCGCGCGTGCTAAAAGCTAATGGGCTGAGGGTGTTCACAACACATGATGGTGCGAACGCCCCCAGCCCTCAACCGGCGACCCAAGCCACCGGAAACCAAAACCAGCTGCTGATACCCGCTGCAACCCTATGGAACCCGGTATCAGTAGCTAACGTCAAAATTTAGACCGTCCGACCCAGTGTTGAACGCCAGTCACGCAGAGAGGCATCCGCACGAGTGGCCTCGCTGCGGATCGATCCCTTCCGCCACGCTAGAAGTTGGATGGGGGTGAGAGCGGCGATGCAAGGGTCGTATCGGGGCAGTCGCGCTTATTTTGGAATGACCCCGCCACCTGGAGCATCTCGCGGATCGCCAGACTCAGCTTTCTTATGTTCAAAGATTTTCTCTGTCCTAGCTCTAGCACCCGCGACCTGAGTGCCTGTGAGCCTACATTCGTTATTTCTATCAAGAAGCACAAAAGCCCGATTGGGCTTGTCAACAAACTCGGCCCGCGTCAGCTTTCCGTCTCCGTTTGCATCGTAATAGCCAAGACCAACCGTCTGGAACATCCTGTCGGTGCTAACAATCTTCCCATACTCCGCCGTGTCGACAATGCCATCGCGATTGGCATCGGCCTCATCGAACAACTCTCCTGCATACGCTTTCCATTCTTCGCATGTGACAACATTGTCGCGGTTACGGTCCCAGCTCCCCGCCGCCGTAAGGAAGACCGAGTCGACATCGCCAACTGACGAGCCGGAACAACCGCCGAGCAGCAAGACGAGCGCAGCGACCGCGCAAACCTGGCTCCAACGCTGCCGTGAGATCATTGATGCTATCATTGGCTTTCCTCGAAGGCGCGGGCGGCGCATATCCTTAGACCGAGTCCTTATGATGCTCCCGGTCGGCAGGAGCGTGGCCAAAGCGCCGCTCTATGTAGTCTTCCACGATTCTCTTGAACTCAGCGGCGATATTTGGGCCGCGCAGCGTCATCGCCTTTTTTCCGTCGATGAACACCGGGGCAGCGGGGGTCTCGCCCGTGCCCGGAAGCGAGATAC
>JAUWCP010000202.1 GCA_030609245.1 Hyphomicrobium sp. | reverse complement strand
TGAGTCCTTCGGCGACCTGAAGCGCGAGGAGGCCGAGGCGCAGACGTTCGCGCTCGTGTTGACGGCTCTGCAACAAGCCGGACTTCGTACTTGGCAGCTACGGATCGGCGATCTCGGGCTTTTCGACGCCGTGCTCGCCGCCGCCGAGATGCCCGAACGCTGGCGGCGCCGTTTGCGCCACCAGTTCGGACGCCACGATGCCTTCCGCGCAGAGCTGAAGCGCTTGACAACGCACCCGGCCAGATCGGCTGCCGCCGTGCCCGCCGCTGTTCTCGATGCGCTCGAGCCCAATAACCCGGCGGGGGCCGAACAGCGCGTTGGCGACTATCTGGATAGCGCAGGCATCGAGTTGACGGGAACGCGCTCGCTCAGTGAGATTACAGAGGGGCTGCTTTCCATTGCTGAGGACGCAAAGGCAAAGCCGCTCAATGCCGCGACTGCCGCGATGATTGATGCTTACGTTGATGTTACAGCACCGGCGCGCACAGCAGGTGAGTACTTGGGAAGGTTGTTAGGCAAGGCGGGCCCGGATGTCGCCGCAGCGCTCGACGCTTTTGAGCGCCGCATCGGGCTCTTGGAAGGCAGTGGTGTCGACATGTCGAGTGTCGACTTCTCAGCTGAATTCGGCCCCGACCTTGCTTACTACACCGGCTTCGTATTTGAGGTCGTCGCGCCTTCTCTTGGTACGGCGAGCCCGGTCGCCGGCGGGGGGCGCTACGATAGCCTGCTTAAGGCCGTCGGCGCAGCGCGCCAGATCCCAGCCGTTGGCGGCGCCATCCACACCGAGCGCCTGCTCGCGCTCGTCAGCGGAGGTAAGCGATGAACGCGCAACTGGTATTCGCTGTGCCCTCGAAGGGCCGGTTAATGGAGCAGACAGGCGATTTTCTTAGCCAGGCAGGTCTTGCATTGCGCAAGGTTGGGGACGCACGTGGCTATCGCGGCGAGATCGAAGGCCTTGGCGGCATCGATGTGACGTACATTTCGGCCTCGCAGATCGTGGCGCATCTCAACGCCGGTAGTGCGCACATCGGTGTGACCGGCGAGGATCTTGTGCGCGAGAGCATATCCAATGCGGATGACCGCATCGTCTTCCTGAAGAAGCTGGACTTTGGGTACGCTGACGTCGTCGTGGCTGTGCCGCAGTGTTGGCTCGACGTCGAAACGGTTGCTGATTTGCAAGCTGTCGCTGCTGCTTTCCGGCGCACGCACGGCCGCTCTTTGCGCGTGGCCACCAAGTATCTGAACCTGACGCGGCGCTTCTTTTCGGCAAATGGACTTAACGACTACCGCATCGTTGAAAGCCTCGGCGCGACGGAAGGCACGCCTGCGGCCGGCACAGCGGAGTTGATCGTAGACATCACGTCGACGGGCGCCACGCTAAAGGCCAACGGCCTCAAGGTCTTGGAGGACGGCGTGATTTTGCATTCTCAGGCCAACCTCGTGGCCTCAAAAGTGGCGGCATGGCCGGAGGAGACGAAAAGAGCGCGCGATGCGATGCTCGATAGGCTCGGGCTCGCAGGCCAGGCGCGCTTCTAAAGAACGTTTACCGCGCCTTCTCGCGTCCCGGCCGGCACGGGTGCCGGGCCGGGGAGCGCGATCATAGGCGTTAGTTGCTCGGACGCACGAAGGCATCGACCCGCATGCCGGGTAGCAGAGGCACGTCGCCGTCAAGTTCGATCGTCATCTCGAGCACCTCGATGTCGGTCGGCCGGCGCGGGCCCCGCGCGCCGATGCGCGGCGTGGCCATCGTGGGCGCAAGCGCTGTCACACGGCCCTCGAAGTTCCTGCCTGGATAGTTGATCGAGCGCACGAACGCCTTCTGGCCAACTTTGATCTTGGAAACCTCGCCATCGTCCACCTCGGCCTTGACGTGCAAGGTCGAGATGTCGCCGATCACGGCCAAGGGATTTTCGGGCGAAGGTGCTACGATCTCACCTTTCTTGGCATTGAGCTGCAGCACGTTCCCTGCGTGCGGCGCGCGAATGCGCGTTTTGTCGAGCTGGGATGCCGCCAATGCCACATTGGCGCGGGCTTTCGTCAGAGCCGATTCGAAGCGGTTGGGCGCGGGCAGATTGGATTTGGCCTGCGCCTGCGCATACTCAAGACGCTCACGGTTGACGCGCCTCTGGGCTCTGCTAAGGCGACTGCGCGCGTCGGCGAGCTGTTGACCGGTGGCTTCGCCTTTGGACTTGCCAGCAAGTGCTGCATCGAGTTCGAATTGCGCGCCCGTAACCTCGCGCTCGGCGGAGTAAACAGCGTCCTCGGCGTTCGACACCCTCCTGCGGCCCGATGTACTGGGTTGCTTGTCACGTCCGCGTAGTGCCAAGCCCTCTTCTGCTTCGGCCGCAGCAAGGTTCGCGCGCGCTTCCTCGTCGTCGAGGCGGATCAAAAGCTGTCCATCCTCAACCTCGTCGTTTATCGACACCGGCACCTCGGCCACTTTGCCTAAGATCGCGCTTCCGATGCGGGTTTCACCGGAACCGGGCTCGACACGACCGGGTGCGGCTGCCACCCACTCCACTGCCTCGACTTCTTCGGCTGCCGTGGTGTTGGCGGAGTCTGAGCTACCAAAGAAGCCGACGCTCAGCAGATAGCCGGCGAGGGCGGCAAGAGCCAGCGCGAGGACGATCGCAATTGTTCTAATCATGGCGCCTGATCCTATAGCGGCCCCCCAGGGCCTTTGTTGCAGTGGTGGTGACTCGGCGTTTTTTTGCTGCATGACTGCCGTTTCCATGATCCCCAGTCTCGCCGGGACGTTCCTCGCCCACGATGTAGCCGTCCTCGATCTTGATGATCCGGTCGGCGTAAGGGATCGTGCGGTGATCGTGGGTCACCGCGAGCACAGCGCGGTTCGGGTCCTTGGCGACTTCCGATAGCAACGCCATCACGGCTTTGCCGTTTTCGGCGTCGAGCGCGGCCGTGGGCTCGTCGGCGAGGATCACGGACGGCGAGCCTGCAAGTGCGCGGGCGATCGAAACGCGCTGCTTCTCACCGCCGCTGAGCTTTGCCGGGTAGGCGTTGGCGCGATGCGCTAGTCCGACCGCATCCAAGGCGCTGACCGCATGGGCCGGTGGATCGACGACGAGCGCCGCGCGCACGTCGAGCGCCAGCAAGACGTTCTCGGTTGTCGTCATCGTGGGAAACAGGTTGTAGCCTTGGAACACGAAGCCCACATGCTTGCGCCGCACGTCGGCGAGGCCCTCGGAGTCCAGCCCTTCGGTGGATTTGCCGGCGACGTCGAGATGGCCCCCCGTCGGCGTCAGGATGCATCCCAGGATCGACAAGAGCGTGGTCTTGCCACTTCCTGACGGGCCCATAAGCAAGGTCAGCTCTCCAGCGCGGAGCTGCAGGTCGATGCCCTTCAGCACCGTGATCTCGCCGGCGCCGGAGCCGAACACTTGGACGATGTCCTTCGCCTCCAGGAGTATGTTGGGCGTTGTTGCCGCTTCTTCTGTCACGCTCATCTTGAGAAGACTCCTGCAGGATCGATGCGCGTCACCTTGAAGATAGCGGAGATCGCGGCGAGCCCGCACATTCCGATCGTCAACACGAAGAGCAGCATGGCGAGACCTGGCGTCATGACGATCGTCAGCGTCGTTTCCTGCGTCGCCCAAATGATCAACATGGTTAGGATCATGCCGAGGCCATAACCAACCACCGCGCTCAGTAGCGCTTGAATTAGAATGACCTTGTGAATGTAACCCGCCGAGGCGCCGAGTGCACGCAAGGTGGCGAACTCGGGCAAGTGGTCCTTGGTGCTCGAGTAAAGCGTCTGGGCGACGATCACGATGCCGACGATCAGGCCCAGCGTCGCACCGGCGATGAGTGCTCCGCCCGCGCCGGTCCCGAACAACCAGTAGTCCACGCTGCGCTTGCGAAACTCGGCCTGCTCCAAGACTTCCCGGTCCTTGA
Source organism: Hyphomicrobium sp. (assembly GCA_030609245.1). Taxonomy (GTDB): domain Bacteria; phylum Pseudomonadota; class Alphaproteobacteria; order Rhizobiales; family Hyphomicrobiaceae; genus Hyphomicrobium_A. Next base: position 548 of record JAUWCP010000202.1, on the reverse strand, counting down.
GGCGGGCAGTGAGATCGGCGCGCACCTTTTCGGGGTCGGCGCCGGGCGCCCTGCGAACGAGCGCGTAGGAGGCTTGGTTCGCGCGCGCATCAAGCAGCGTGCGTGCGCGCGTCAGCGACGTGAAGACGTAGGGTAGCGTGGTGAAGGAGCGAATGCCGTGCGTCACCGCGGCAACCTTCACCCGCACATTATTGATCTCTGCGGTGTCTCCGAGCTTGGTCACGCCGAGGTCAGCAAAATAAGTGTCGTCCACGGCGACGGCGGAGGGCGCACGTAGGCCGTTAAGGCTGCCGTCGACGATGTTCCAAGGTTTTAAGCTGCCATCCATGTGGTCCGACCCGATAAGCAGCACGGCCGTGGCGCCGCCCTTTGGCTTGCGCCACGCGGCAAAGGCCACCACGAGCTCTTCGGCACTTTCGACGCCGGGTGTGGAGAGAATGGCATACTTTTCGCGGCCCATCAGGAAGGAGGGATCATCGAAGCTCTTGGTGCCGAACGGCACGACCCATAGGTCGCCCTCCGATTTGTCGAGCATGGCGGCGATCATT
>JAUWCP010000029.1 GCA_030609245.1 Hyphomicrobium sp. | reverse complement strand
GCGTACGATTGGACGTTGGATTCGTAATGGGCGAAGACGTCATTGTCAGCGCGGTTGGCGCTCTGTTTAGCGGGCAACATTGTCCTGACCCCTCAGGTTACGCCGAACACTTCTCATACGCGCTTCAATCATGCCGCCTTGCTCCCTAGCCCTTCTGTTATTTCCGCGCGTGATCCAAACGCCGAGGTCGGTTTCGAATAGATGGAGAAGCAGATTGTCGGGCGCAAAACGATGCGGCGCGGTGAAGCGCATCTGCCCGTTGCGACAGACATGTTCGCAAACACGCCCACCGTCACATCGCTTCTCCATGAACACGCCGGGAGCCGGCACCACCCGCAGTCTCGTTTCCGCCGGGATCGCGCCCCCAAGAGAGCGGGGGAACTGCGATCTCACGCGAGCAACGGCAAAAGCAGCCATACCGAGGCTGAGGCGTTCGTCTTATCACGGATAATCCTTACAGTACCATCTAACGAAAGAACAACGTTTTCAATGGTCTGGTTTAACCCGCTCAGAAGATGTCATAGGCCCTTTTTCGGGTCTCCATACAACCGGATTGTCGCATCGGCCTCTTCGCCAGGGACCCGAGCACCTCGCTGAGGGCCCCCGCCCCATTAGATCGGGCTTATCGATCGGCCCTATCTACTGGGCTCAATGCATCCAGCTTGCCCGCAATCGGAAAATGCCCGGGGGTGCTGGGAGTGGGCCTTGACCCGTGCCTCAATCGAAGCGGCACCTGCCCAAATGGCCGGCAGAGCCGCAAGGGGAACTTGACGAGAACGCAATCGTTACGCGTACTCGCCGTAAGGGTGGAGAGCGCTTCGGTCATCAAAGTTAACGCAGGCGCCTGAATGAAAGTGGCCACCTCGTAAACGATCCCGATCGGCAACGAATTCCTGAGTTAAAACGCCCTGTTGCCTCGCGCTGGCACACAAAGCCCCCCATACGAAAACACGAAACGACGCGTGCGCGACGAAAACTCCAACAATGCCCAGAAAAGTGCGGTTCGTGAGGAACACAAACGAATTGGCCGAAGCGGGGAGATTTGAACGCCCGACCCCGGTCCCCCCGTGTGACCCTTTTCGCTCAAGGTCTGACATCAATTGAAATATTGTTTTACCTGGTGCGGCCGACAGACCCAGATGCTTCCTGAACCATCTAAGACGAATGTAAAACAGATCCGAACCCGCTTAGTGGTTCCTCGAAAACCCAGCCACCCACTTCTCAGGATGTCCGCCTTGGATCAGAAGCAGACATTTATGGTTGTATCGAAGCTTTGTCTGATTGACCCCACAGAAAGACCCAACGCTTAGGTTGCACCTGGATCGCACGCAGTTTCAATTGTCCGCGGTCCAGCAAGCCATAATGAGCGTGCCCAAAAAAAGACGCTGGTCAGCACAGACCAGCGTCTTTGGATAGCTACTGTGCCCGGGGGGACGGGCATGCCCGGGGGAAGGGCGCTCCACGAGGGATGTCGGAGAGTAGCGCGCCTTTTTAGGTTGTTAATCCCAGCCGGTCAACGCGTTACGTCTGATACTTTAGACACATAATAAGCCGCGCACGCTGTTGGGATCCATTTCCGTCAGCAAGCCCAAAGCGGCGCCGAAAGCGCGTGCACGTGGCGAGCTTATTCCTTGAAGCCAAACCTGAGCCCTTGATGCATGCAAAACTCTCCCTCAGCTGGTCCAGACAGAATGTCCTGAGAAGATGGGTAAGTACGTTCCGCAATCGCATCTTGAGCGAACCTAGCGACAGATGTGCGCGCAGAATGAGTGGAAGCCCAGGCATTGTACGGCCATTGGCCGACGGCTCGGCAGGCTTACAGACCGAAGGACTTTAAAGCGTGATGGCACAAGCCGTTCCGCGCCTACTGGAGTCCCACGCGCCAAAATCGGCCGCGTCGATAATTTGGTGGGGACATCCAAGCAGGGCATTGGCCCTGGCAAATTCACGGAGCGTCTGTAGCCGCTCAATCTTTTGAAAAAATTGGTCGGAGCGGGGAGATTTGAACTCCCGACCCCCAGTCCCCCAGACTGGTGCGCTAACCAGGCTGCGCTACGCTCCGATCTGACCTCTTTTGCCTTGGGCAGCACTCACGGTCAATGTCTAAGCCGCTGCCGTGCTAGTCTAGCAGCTCGTGGATGCCCTTAATGCTTGAGGGAAATCTGAAAATTTCGGGACGCGGCGCACCGGCCGGCATCACGGCCGCCGCAAAAAGCCCCTCTGCAATGTTCAGGTCGTAAACGGCGCAAGGCGGCGCCTCTTGCTTCATATCGTCGAGCCGCTTGCTGAAGGCTTCACCCTGGACGCTGTTTGCGCCCACGATTCCAAGTTGCGTGAGCAAGCGGCCGATGCCGCGCCCATCCGCTTTGGCGAAGGCTTCAAGCCGGACCCAAGCTTTCAGGATGCGCGTATCGTCTCGCTCCGGCAAGGACGCATCCTCACCGAGCACCTCGGCCGCGCGCTCAAGCAAGATGCGCCGGGGCCCAAGAATGTTCACGACGCGCATGCGTTCTAAATCAACACCAATAGGCTCCACGTTGCTAATACCGACAAGCGACCAGCCGGGCACATGCGAAAGACTGAACGTGACCGGCGCACCGGCGAGGTAAGGCTTCGCGCCGACAGCGCGCACAAATAGCCTCCCGCGCCACTCTGCTCCGATAGCGCGCTCAAGCAGAATGCGAAGCGCAACGTGGGCAGCCAGCCACTCGTTGGCCCTGCGCTTATCAGCTATCGTCTCTGCGAGGTTCCGGTCACGTTGCGGCAGCCTTGGCGTTTGATGCTCAACTTCGAGGAGCAAAGAAGCGGCTGCATTCAGATCGATGCACCACAGCTCAAGACCGCCGAACCCGCCCTCCCAATGCGAGGCATCGCTTTGTGGCTCGTGGTGTGCGGTCAAGTGCGCGCAGCGCGACGCGGCTTCGACCCCTTGCGGCGCGCCGCGCCGGTTACCTTCCGCCCGAGCAGAATATTACGGCAGATCTCGAGCTCGGCGATTGCCGCTTCGATGTTGGCCCGACCGCCCGCATCGCGGATGGTTGAAAATGAGCCTGCTTTGCGCGCAGGGCTTGTCGCGCTTGGCGGCGATGCCCGTTTGATCGCGCGGCGGCCCCGCTTCGCTTTTGCCTTCGCAGCCAGACCAGCGAACTCCGCGCGCTTCGCAGAGGCCTTGACCTCATCGACACCGTGCTCGCGTAAAATCTTCTGCACGCCCTTAATCGTATAGCCTTCCGCATGTAAAAGGTGGCGAATGCCGCGTAGCAGCTCAAGATCCTCTGGCCGATAGTAACGCCGGCCGCCTCCGCGCTTCATGGGCCGCACCTGGGGAAACTTGCCCTCCCAGAAGCGCAAGACGTGCTTGGGCACGTCCAGCTCGCCCGCAACTTCGCTGATCGTCCTAAAGGCGTCCGCTGTCTTGCTCATTGCCGCTCCCGCTGTCCTTACCCTCTAGTACAGCCGTCAACCGGTATCACTCCGCAGCCTTGCGCCGACATTGTCCCTGGTTGATTCGATCCTTCATAATGTTGCTGGGCCGGAAAACCAAAACCTTGCGCGGCGTAATCGGCACTTCTTCACCGGTTTTTGGATTGCGCCCCATGCGCTCGCCCTTCTCACGGATGCCGAAAGACCCAAACGATGACAACTTCACTTGCTCGCCTCGAGCAAGGCTGCCGGAGATCTCGCTGAGGACCAGCTCGACCAGTTCCTGGCTTTCATTTCGTGGTAATCCCACTTTGCGCACGACGGCTTCCGCAAGGTCGGCACGCGTCAACGTTTTGCCTCCCATGACCCTTCGCCTCCCATTCTCTGATCGTTGCAGCAATGCTACCGGGCGCGGACACGATGGTCAATCACGAGTGCTTATCAACCAACTGAAATTACACAAAAAAGTTTAAGACTGCTCCTTAGCCCCGCAGGCAATGGCCTACCAGCGCACTAGCGCCGCGCCCCAGGTGAAGCCGCCACCCATAGCCTCCATCAAAATCAAGCTGCCCTCTTTCACGCGGTGCTGCTCGAATGCGTGATTGAGCGCCAACGGTATGGAGGCGGCCGACGTGTTCCCGTGACGGTCCAGCGTCACCACGATTTTTTCCCGGTCGACCCCGAGCTTTTTGGCGATCCCATCGAGAATTCTCTTGTTGGCCTGATGAGGCACGTAAAGGTCGATCTCGTCGGGAGCGAAGTCATTCACGACCAGCGTCTCCTCGATGATGCTGGAAATTTTCTGAACAGCGTGTCGAAACACCTCGCGGCCGTTCATGCGCAAATGGCCCACCGTCTTGGTGGAGCCGGGTCCCCCATCAACATAGAGAAGATCCTCGAAACGACCGTCAGAGCGAATGCGCGTGGACAGAATACCGCGATCGTCACGCGAACCATGCTGGGGCTGCGCCTCCAGCACCACGGCGCCCGCGCCATCGCCAAACAGCACGCAGGTTGACCGGTCGGACCAGTCCATAATGCGCGAGAAGGTCTCCGACCCCACGACAAGGGCGTGCTTGAACTGTCCTACCTTGAGGAAGTTGTCGGCAATGGCCAACGCATAGACGAAGCCCGTGCAAACGGCCTGCACGTCAAAGGCCGCGCCCTTGGTAATTCCAAGGCCGTGCTGGATGGCAACGGCCGTGGCAGGAAAGGTGCGGTCAGGGGTTGCCGTGGCGCAGATGATGAGATCAATATCATGTGGATCGGTGGCGGCCCGAACCAGAGCTTGCTTGGCAGCGGCAATGCCCAGGTCGGAGGTGCGCTCCCCTTCGTCCGCGATGTGGCGTTGCCTGATGCCGGTCCGCTCAACAATCCATTCGTCGCTGGTATCGATGATCTTTGCCAAGTCGGCGTTCGTCATGATGCGTTTGGGGAGATGCGCACCGACTCCGCGGATCACTGAACGAATGACTGCCACAGTCCTGCCTTGCCTTTTCTTCGTTTGCGCCCCGTAGGGCCTGTGCGCCGGCGTGCCGACTATCGCGCTTGTGAACTCATAGACACAGGTCCTGGCCCCGCCGCAGTCGCAGTCGCATCGAGCTTATGGTGGAACGCCTCAAGATCGGCCGCAAGCCGCTCGATGAGCCCCCTTTGCGCCATCTCATAAGCAAGATCAACGGCGCTCGCAAAGCCGAATGCATCGATGCCCCCGTGGCTCTTGACCACGATGCCGTTGAGTCCCAGGAACGTACCGCCGTTGGAGCGGCGCGGGTCCACTTTCTCCTTCAAGATACGAAAACCGCCGGCGGCGAGCATCGCCCCAATCTGCGAGATCCAGGTCCGCTGCATGGCTTGCCTGAGATATTCGCTGATTTGGCGCGCGGTGCCTTCAGCTGTCTTCAAGGCGATGTTGCCAGCGAAGCCCTCAACCACGACCACATCGACAATGCCCTGTCCAATCTTATCACCCTCGATGAAGCCGATGTAGTCGAGCGGGAGGTCGGTGTTTTTCAGCCATGCATGCGCCTGGCGCACTTCGTCGGCACCCTTGATCTCTTCGACGCCGACGTTAAGTAGACCGACCGTCGGGCACTCGACGTGAAACAGCGCACGCGCCATAGCCGCGCCCATCAGCGCAAAGTCGCCGAGCTGGCGTGCAGTCGCCTCGATGTTCGCGCCAACATCGAGCACAATGCACTCTGCCTTGATTGTCGGCCAGATCGCTGCGATGGCCGGTCGCTCTATACCGGCCATGGGACGCAGAATTAGCTTCGACATCGCCATCAGTGCGCCGGTGTTTCCCGCGGAAACCGCGACATGTGCCTCGCCGTTTTTGACCGCCTCCAATGCCAGCCACAGGCTTGTGCCTTTGCCACGCCGCAAGGCCTGGCTCGGCTTGTCGTCCATGCCGACGACGGTGTCGGTGTGCACAATTCGCGATCGGGCGGAAAGTGCTGGAAGGTGCTCAAGCTCGGTGCGAATGTCGGCCTCGTCACCGAAGAACATGAAGCTCAGTTCTGGTTGACGCTCAAGCGATAGGGCAGCTCCCCCAACCACGACATTGGGGCCATGATCGCCGCCCATGGCGTCAAGCGCTATCGTCCGCGGCTCAGACATGTCGCGGGTGGCCTCGCGAAAGTAGTGTTAAGTAATGGCGAGAGTGTACACGCAACAGCCCACCCTCATGATCGGCTCGGACCATACTCTTTTGCAGTTGCCAGACAACCCGATTCTGGACGCCATTCGCCGCATGACAACAGGGAAGTTCACGAATGTTCCGCACGTCTCAACGCTTGTCCTTGAGCTTGCTTAGCCCCGCGAACGGGCCGGTGATGGAAGGTTCGGCGCCCTTCTCTTCCCATGCAAATTCCGCGTTGCGTTTGCGCGGATAGGGGTCAAGGCCTGCGGATAATGTCTCGACGATGATGCGTCCTGCATCGATCGACCCGTGTTCGATCGGCTCAATCTCCGCAGCGGCGAGCACTTCGATCTCAGTGTCAGTCGTCTCCGGCAAGGATTCAGTGGGCCAGAATTCGACGTCGAAGGTTTCTTCCAACTCTTGTGCAACAGGCTCAAGCGTCACGACGCATCGCTGCGTGAACCGGGCGGACACATCTCCTGAAACGCGATAGCGGCCTTGGCCCAAGTGGCCAACCCTGTAGAGCGCCTTAAGGCGATCGCAAGAAGGCACGTCAAGAACTTGAGCGAGCGCCTCTCGCTCGGTGGCCGTTGCGGTGCGCGATTGCTGCAAGCCCGCCTCAGTGATCTGAGAAACTTGGTGCGTCCAGTTAAGCGGTTGGGTCATTGCACCTCCTCCTTATGCGAAACAACCTCAGGAAATGCAATTTTGCCGGTGCCGATTGCACCCACGTCCTGCCTCGCCAGTTCGGCCATCGCTTTGATAGTGTATCTGGCAAGCGCGGTGCTGCGCCATTCGACGTCCTCGGCCAAGAAACCGTAAGAAGCGATCAGGTGCGCCAGCGCCTTCGCATCGCCTGCCGCCACCACAGATCTATAGGCGGTGACCCGCTCATAAAGCCCCGCCACGGCGCGCCGCACTTTTTTCGGCACCGACAGATCTCCCGTACCCAGTTCGCGCAGCGAATCATCCATGTCTGAGACGAACCTCTCAACCAACAGGCGAGGCAATGCTTGGCCTGTGTCGGGCTCGTCGCGCAGGCGTTCCAGAACCAGAAAAAGGTGCAGTACGACGATCTCATAGCGGCCCTCAGGCGTATCAGAAACGCCAAGGCGCGTATAAAACTGGGCGCAGCGCACTCGCGCCACGACCGCGCCATAAAGCTTGTCTGCTTTACGCTGGTTTTCAGCCCGTGTTTTGAACCACTTGAGCATCAAGCATGCGCCTGTGATCGGGGGAAGGACCGTGTAGAGGGAGGAAGATGCAGGTTCCGTTGCAATTGAGCAAACTTCGGGGTAAGCGCGCCCATAGGGGCTCTTCAACTGATTCTTTGGAAGACGGCATCACTATGCGTCGAGAGACGATCGCGCACCAGGGCGGTGACCGCTCGCTGAGGCCCGTGCGTCGGACCGCTGGCATCAGCGCCGTGCGGCCCTGGCGCCTTGCGCTCCTGCTAGCCGTAGCGCTCCCACTGTGCGCGTGCGGCGGAACCGTGACTAAGCACGGCACCCAGTTCCGCGAAAACGATATCCAGCAGATTCAGCCTGGCATGAGCCAGGAGCAGGTGCGCATGAATCTGGGTACGCCAGCGACAACGGCCGTCGTCGGCGGCGGCCGCGCCTTCTACTACATATCGAGCACGAAAACGCAGACGGCATTCTTGCTGCCTAACGAGATGGACCGGCAGGTTGTTGCAGTTTACTTCTCCGAAGCCGGCACCGTAAGCAGGGTCGCCAATTACGGCCTCGAGGATGGTAAGGTCATCGACTACATCTCGCGCACGACGCCGGCGCCTGGCGGCAACGACGATAGCATCCTGAAACAGCTCTTCCGCAACCTGGGCCAGAAGCAGCTCTTCGGCGACGGCTAGAGATAGAGAGCGGGCAGCTTGCGCCACCCGCTCCCACTTGTTGCGATCATCTTGGCTGCTTGCGTTCAGTGCGCAAGCACCGCCAGCAGCAGCAACGCCACGATATTCGTGATCTTGATGGCTGGGTTCACCGCAGGACCAGCCGTATCCTTGTAGGGGTCGCCGACGGTGTCACCTGTGATGGCTGCTTTGTGAGCTTCGCTACCTTTGCCGTGTTTGACGCCGTCCTTATCGACGAAGCCGTCCTCGATAAGCTTCTTGGCGTTGTCCCATGCGCCTCCGCCCGACGTCATTGAGATGGCAACGAATAGGCCGGTAACGATGACACCGAGAAGCATGCCGCCCAACGCAGAGAATGCCGCGCTCTTACCCACCGCACCACCGCCGGCAATGAAGTATATGGCGAAGTAAAGCACGATAGGCGAAAGCACCGGCAGAAGAGATGGGACCACCATCTCCTTGATGGCCGCCCGCGTGAGCAGGTCGACCGCGGCCGCGTAGTCGGGCCGATCTTCGCCCTTCATGATGCCTGGCTTAGCCTTGAACTGGCGGCGCACCTCCTCGACGATGGCACTGCCCGCACGCCCGACGGCCGTCATGGCAATGCCGCTGAACAAGAAGGGAATCAGACCGCCGAGCAGCAGCCCCACCACCACATAAGGGTTGGACAGCATGAAGTTCGGTTCAACTCCGCGGAAATACTCGAAGGCGCTTGAGCCCGTGGCGTTAGCCTCATCGATGAAGTGGCGAAGGTCGTAACTGTAGGCCGCGAACAGCACGAGCGCGCCGAGGCCCGCCGAACCGATGGCATAACCTTTGGTGACCGCCTTCGTCGTGTTGCCGACCGCATCGAGCGCGTCCGTGGAACGGCGCACTTCTGCGGGAAGCCCCGCCATCTCCGCAATGCCGCCCGCATTGTCGGTCACGGGCCCAAAGGCGTCGAGCGCAACCACAAAACCTGCAAGACTCAACATCGTCGTTGTGGCAATCGCCGTGCCAAACAGTCCGGCCAGCGCATACGTGGAGAGAATACCGAATACGATGACCAACGCCGGCATCGCCGTCGCCTCGAGTGACACCGCAAGGCCCTGGATCACGTTGGTGCCGTGCCCCGTGACCGAGGCCTGGGCAATGGAGCGCACAGGACGGAAGCCGATGCCTGTGAAGTACTCTGTGATCCAGATGATGAGACCAGTAACGATAAGACCGACAATGCCGCAGTAGAACAGGTTCAGGCCCGTAATAGGCACCCCGACGGCGTTACCGACGTCGCCGAAGCCGCCGAGCACAAAGTACGTCGCTGCCCAAAGGCCGCCGATCGAGAGGACAGCCGTAACGATGAAGCCGCGGTAAAGCGCGCCCATGATCGAGTTGTTGGAGCCAAGCTTCACGAAATAGGTGCCAATGATTGAGGTCACGATGCACGCCGCACCGATTGCGAGCGGGTAGATCATGAGGTTGGCAAGAGTGGCCTGGTCCGCAAAGAAGATGGCTGCGAGCACCATGGTGGCGACTATGGTCACCGCGTAGGTCTCGAAGAGGTCCGCTGCCATGCCGGCGCAATCGCCGACGTTGTCGCCGACGTTATCGGCGATCGTGGCGGGGTTGCGTGGGTCGTCCTCGGGAATGCCAGCTTCGATTTTACCGACCAGATCGCCGCCAACGTCGGCACCCTTCGTAAAGATGCCGCCACCCAGACGCGCGAAGATCGAAATGAGCGATGCGCCGAAGCCGAGCCCAACGAGCGCTTCGATCACGGTGCGGTCAGCCACCCCATAGCCCATGAACTCGGTGAGGATCATGAAGTAAACAGAGACGCCCAAGAGCGCCAGACCAGCGACCAGCATGCCCGTGACCGCGCCGGATTTAAAGGCGATGTCGAGCCCGCCGCTAAGCGACTGGGTGGCGGCTTGCGCGGTTCGCACATTGGCGCGCACCGACACGTTCATACCGATATAGCCTGCAAGTCCTGAAAGCACGGCGCCAATGACGAACCCCGCCGCAACCAACGGACCAAGCAGTACCCATGCGAGAATAAAGATAACGACGCCCACGATGCCAATCGTCCTATACTGGCGATTGAGGTAGGCTTGGGCGCCCTCGCGAATGGCGCCGGCAATCTCCTGCATACGCGCAGTGCCCGCGTCGGCTTTCATCACCGTTTGGACCGTGTAAGCTGCATAGACAAGCGCGAGCACGCCGCAAGCGACGATCACCCACAGTATCTCAGTCATTGGATAGTCCCCTTTAGCGCCCCGTTCTTTTGAGTGCGTGATCTGGAGAAACGGAGGACCCTCCCCCGTCTCTCACGTATTTGGGCAAGATTCGCGCGCGGAACATGCCAAATGTAAAGATAGGTTGCAACACAAGGAGCTAATCCTCCGTCTGATCGACACCCTGCCTGTGTATATGCGCCAGGCCACGCGCATATGGCCGCAGGGAACACACCACAGCAGACTGTCGCATGATTGTAAGCTGTGACGCTCGCGCGCGCCCTGCTATACCGGCGCCACTAGGGCAAAGGAGGCACTACGGGAATGCGGCTTTCAACTCTTCTTAGCGAGGCTCAGGAGGGGCGCCTCTACGCAAATTTGGCGCGCACCTTCCAACTGCCCCCTGCGAAGGTCGAAACCGCAGTCGCGACCATGGTTCACGATCTGATCTTCTACATCGAGCAAGATGCGCTTTCACGCAAACAGCTTGCTGGGCTTGTCCACCTTCTTGGCCAACCCGTCTACGAGCAGGTTCTTGAGACACCCGTTCTCCTCGGGGCAACCCACACGCAGACGGTCGGCAATGATGCGCTCACCACCATCGCCGGCAGGCAGGCGAGCAAAAAAATGGCCCACAAGGCTGCTACCGCCGCCGGCATTAGCGAAATGATCTCTGAATACGTGCTGCCAGTCGTTGCGGTCATGATTGTCGGCGCGCTGGCCCAGGCGAGCCGCGTTCCCATTGAGAGCGTCATGCGGCGCATCCCGTGTCTCATGACTGCCGCCCTGCCCGCCCCCGACGACAATCCCAAGCCCCAGCCGCTGCCCCTTGTCGCCGGCGGGGACGGTTTCTCAGGAATCACGGGAAGCTTGAGTAGCGAATTAAGCGAGGAGGCGCGTGCGCGCCGTTATGACGACCTCGCGGAGATTATCAGACTCGGAGAGCGTGCACGCGACGACTACGACCCTACCAAAGCCGTGCGTCACATCCTGATCTCGATCCTTGGGTTCTCAACAAGCCCGTGGATCTGGCTCGGCCGGCTGCAACAATGGACCTTGGAGCTTTTCCAAACGGTCTTCGCCCGCTCGCAGCAATAAGCACCGCGTTGCCGTCAAACACAGCGTATCTCGGCTTAGCTTTCGAGCTAGCGACTATCTGCAGGGCCGCGCTTCGACACTACAATCCCAACCGCCGCTGGCTCGCGAGCAGCTTGCCCTTTTGCTTTTTGCCCGGCCCCACCTTGCCCAGTCAGAGCCGTACTCCATAGCTGTGAAGCTCGCCCACGAGCGGATAGCTGCCCGCCTTGCCCTGGACTTGCTCTTCTGCGGACCGCTGGTGCCATAGTGCCAGTGATCGGACATGCATAAGCGTCCGCGCTCTCTGCGCAAATCATGCATGCTGGCAAATCCGGTGGAATCCGACCAACCCGGCACGCTAAAACTGCTTATCGCCACCACAGCGGCGATCAACGCCAATGGCACCTTGAGCCCCATTGTCTTGCCCCTTTCGCTCCCAAACCCCAACCGATTCATACGTGTGCGGAGAGTGTCAGATTTCTGAGATAGTCTCGATAGTTCCGTGCGTCGCATGCTGCGAAATGTTTCGCGCGCGCGGCAATCGGGTCACACGTAGGCCGATAAACCTGACCGGAAGCAGCCGCACTCAAGTATTTCTGACCTAGAACAGCGGTTCCTCGTAGACGCGCTCGCCATCAACGATCAGGCCTTTGAGTGCAGCATTGCCGCTTTCATCAACCGCAATGAGTGCGGCCAGCTTTTTCTGGCCGACGAGTTTCTCCAGCTCGCGTCCGGTACCTTCCGGAATGAAGAAGCTCTCGATGCCATAGTTTACGGTTGCAACGTCCGAACCGCGGCGCGCCACTCTCGATGCAAAACGCACCCGCCCCTTAAGGACGACCTGATCAGGGCCAACGCTCTCCGGTCGCTCCGGGCCTGCCGCAGTGAGTTTCCATTTGCCGTCTTTGGTCTTCTGCAAGGTAGTAAAGATGAGCGATCCACGATGTAGGCGCTTCTTGCCAAGAGGAGTTTCGACCCGAGATATGTCGTAGTTCAGGATCACATAGTCGCCGCGAAACAAGCTGCGTGGATCAACGGGCACGACCTCCAATACGATTTCGCGTCCAGATGAAAGAAGATGGACGCGGTCCCAGACCATCCAGCCAAGTACGCCAATCTGCACAGCCACAACCACCGCGATCCCTAGCCACAAGTTTCGCCGTTCGCTCGTCATGGCTGCGCCTCCATGCGCGCGTGCAACCTATAGGCCACAGCAGCCAACACGATAACGATAAAGCCGGTGGCGAGGAAGAAGAGCGAAGAGCCCAGAAGCGTGCCGACCGTCTTGAAATAGAGCGCCAACACCTCAAGAGAAAAGCCGCCGTATCCGAGCCACAGCGCGGCAGAGCTACTCGTTCTCAATCCAAACCCAATGCCGGCCAACACAAGGGTGAGCGCTGCTATCGCGAGTAGAATCAAGCCAAACAGCGGGACGTTCTCCTCGACGAATTGCACAGCGAAGAGCCCTGCGAATGCGATTGTCATGCCGTAAGCAACAGCAGGACTCGAAAACGCCGACCAGCGCTCGCCAAGTGACGGCAGCGCCAACCCTGCCGCCCCGATGAGCAAACCGACGCCGACGACAACACCGTGGCCGTGACCGTCAAACAGCAGGTAGCCAAGACAAATGATCCAAATACTCAAGACGACGGCGGCAAAATGCAGGCCCGGGACCCACCATCGCCACAAGAAGGCTGCCGTCACCGCGCCCCAACCCAACAGGAACGGCCAGTGCACAACCCCGGACTCGACCATCTCCCATCCGCTCCATAGCCCCATGAGCAGCATGGCGAGCGCAAGTGCGGGGTTGGAGCCCAGCACGACACCGGCGCCGAGCGCGCCAAGTGCCCAGGTCAGCACCGCGTCGGGTGGGTGCCCATCGATATGGAATATTTGAGCGATCAGCATGATCCCTGCGCCAAACAGCGCTACTCCGGCCAGGATGGCCGCATGGGCGAACGCGGGATGGCCGCGCTCGAACAGAATGCCGGCGATGCCATAAGCAGTACCCAGGCTGGCGAAGATGAGCGCCAGCCGGGCAAGGCGCGACATCTCATCCCAATTCGCAGCGATGAAGCTCATCGCCGCAAAACCGATCAGCACCGCACCAATGATTGCGAGTGCCGGGGCCAGCTCCAGTGAGCGGCCGTGGCTGGCCACATCCTTGCGAATAGAGGCTTCGCCCTCGGCAGTGAGCCACCCGGCCTCCCGCCAGCGGGGGAGATCATTGTCAAGCTTTGATCGGTAGCTCCACATGCCGCGCCCTTCGTCCTTGGCTCAATTTGTCGCCGGCAACATATCGGCGCGCCCTGCTCAAAACAATTGCAGCACCAAGGGACCTGAGAATGGCGGGGAATTGCGCTGATGCCCAGCATATTGAGGCCTTCGCCATTTTCCTTTAGCTTCCCGCGCCATGAGCGAGATGAAGCCCATCCACGTCGTTGGGGGCGGGCTCGCGGGCTCGGAGGCCGCCTGGCAGATCGCACGCGCCGGCGTCCCCGTCGTCATCCACGAGATGCGCCCGGCCCGCATGACGGACGCGCACAAGACCGAGAATCTTGCCGAACTCGTGTGCTCAAACTCGTTTCGCTCCGATGATTGGGAGACCAACGCGGTCGGGCTTTTGCATGAGGAGATGCGCCGCGCGGGCTCGCTGATCTTGGCGGCAGGCGATCAGCATAAAATTCCTGCGGGCGGCGCTCTCGCCGTCGATCGGGACGGCTTCTCCAGCGAGGTCACACGGCGGCTCGCCGAGAACCCGCTTGTCCGTATTGAGCGCAGTGAGATCGCAGGTCTGCCGCCGGAGGATTGGGATAGCGTAATCGTTGCCACGGGGCCGCTCACATCGCCTGCCTTGAGCCAAGCGGTTCAACAGCTTACGGGCGAAGGAGAACTCGCCTTCTTTGACGCCATTGCACCTGTCATCCACCGAGAAACAATCGACCTGTCGATCGCGTGGTTCCAGTCACGCTACGACAAGCCCGGACCGGCTGGTACGGGCGCCGACTATCTCAACTGTCCTATGACGAAGCCGGAGTACGGCGCCTTTATCGATGCTCTTCTCGACAGCGAGAAGATGAGCTTCAAGGAGTGGGAAGCATCGACACCTTATTTCGACGGGTGCCTGCCCGTCGAGGTGATGGCCGAGCGCGGCCGCGAGACTCTGCGCTTTGGTCCGATGAAACCGGTTGGCCTCACCAATCCGCACGAGGGCACCGAGCGCCCGTATGCGGTGGTGCAGTTGCGCCAAGACAATGCTCTAGCCTCGCTATGGAATATGGTCGGCTTCCAGACGAAGCTGCGTCACGGCGAGCAGGCGCGGGTGTTTCGCATGATTCCCGGATTGCAGAATGCGGAATTTGCGCGTCTTGGCGGCCTCCACCGCAACACTTTCCTCAACAGCCCTAAGCTGCTCGATGCGGGGCTGCGTTTGAAAGCATTGCCGCGGCTACGCTTCGCTGGCCAGATCACTGGAGTGGAAGGCTACGTGGAAAGCGCGGCCATTGGTCTTCTTACCGGGCGTTTTGCCGCTGCGGAACGAAGAGGACTTGCGCCAACGCCGCCACCGAATACGACGGCGCTTGGCGCACTGCTTACGCACATCACCGGCGGGCATCTCTCGAATGAGGACATTGAGAAAAAGTCCCCACGCTCCTTCCAGCCCATGAACATCAACTATGGGCTGTTGCCAACGGCTGAGGTGCCGGAACGCGACGCAAGCGGCAAACGAATCAAGGGCAAGGAGAAAGGCATTGCCAAGAAACGCGCCGCCTCGCTGCGCGCGCTTGCTGATCTCGAAGACTGGCTCGCATCCGAACGCGGCGCGCAAGCCGCCGCAGAGTGAGCCAACGAGACGCTCACCCATCTATTGGATCGCATGCTCAGCCCGCATCGACGGTGCATTGTCGAGCGCACGCGCCGGGATTGGATCTGAACCCTGGCCATACTTTTCGAGCACGGCCCGCGCCTTGTGCACCACGGCGTCAGCCATCGCCGCTTGACCTTCCGCTGTGGGGTGAAAGGCGCCCGAATACGTGGATGCGAGCACCAACTGGAACCAAGACAACGCATTGAGCTTCAACACCTTTTGCAGCATCGAAACCGCGACGTGGAAGTTGCCGGTCATGAAGGCGTCGTTGGGCGTGCGGAACCAGCGCTGGCGCGAAGCATAGGCATCGTATTCAGCCGGGTTATAGGGTCGCCACCCCGCCTCGGTCTTGCGCGGCAGTCGCAGATCGTTTGCGATGTCGGCGCCATCATACGTCGTGCCCGCGCAAATACCGCGCCCAATAAACTCGCGGCGATGGGACTCCACGAATGACCAGCGGAATTCCTTTGCCGCATTACGCATCGCGTGATGCAGCTTATCCGCGATCCATGTACCCACGCGCGCCTTCGCTTCACTCGTTCTGAAGTCGGGTAGGATTTCCATACCGGCCCGACCGTCAGGACACACCTCGGTGCCATCGCCCAAAAGTGCCAGACCGGGGTAGCTGATCAAAACCACGCGATCAGATTGCTCCCACGGGATGTGAAGGATGCTGTGCAAGGAGCGGTTCAGTGACTTGTAGCGCGTCTTCAACGCGCCGAGCTGGGTGCGCGCCTCGTTGAGCCCATGCACCTGTCCGATCCAGCCGCCGAGCTTTCGCAGTATCGATTGATCGGCGAGCACCGCATTAGCAAGGAGACGGGCAAAGCCCACGTCGTTCCCGCCGATCGATAAGAACAACAGATCG
>JAUWCP010000030.1 GCA_030609245.1 Hyphomicrobium sp. | reverse complement strand
GGGGTGTGCCTCTTCGTAGAGACCATAGAGCGAGTTCACCAGACAATCGCCGAAGGCATAGGCGTAGACGTAGAATGGCGAGTGTATGAAATGCGGCACATAGGTCCAGAATACCTCGTAGCCCGGCTTTAACTCGATCGCCGGCCCTAGGCTCTCAGATTGTATCTCCAACCAAATGGCGTTCAACTGATCAGGGGTGAGCTCGCCCTGGCGGCGTGCCTCGTGCACCTTGCGCTCAAAAGTATAGAACGCAATCTGGCGGACGACGGTGTTGAGCATGTCCTCCACTTTGCCGGCCAGGAACGCTTTGCGCTCCTTCGGGTCATGTATCTCATTCAAAAGCGCCTTGAACGTCAGCATCTCACCGAACACGGACGCCGTCTCTGCGAGCGTCAGTGGCGTGGGGGCCATCAACGCCCCTTGCGGGCGCGCCAACATCTGGTGCACACCGTGCCCCAGCTCATGCGCTAACGTCATCACGTCGCGCGGCTTGCCGAGGTAGTTGAGCAAAACGTAGGGGTGCACAGAGGGAACGGTCGATGCCGAAAAGGCGCCCGGCGCCTTGCCCGGCCGCACCGGCGCGTCGATCCAATTCTTGTCGAAAAACTCCTTGGCGATGTCGGCCATTTCCGGCGCGAAGCCGGCGAAGGCGCCCAGCACGATCTGTTCCGCCTCCGGCCATGTGAATATTTTCTCCGGTTTGTCGGGCAACGGCGCATTCCTGTCCCAATGCGCAAGGCGTTCCTTACCCAGCCACTTGGCCTTCATGGCGTAGTAACGGTGCGAGAGTTTGGGATAGCTGTCTTGCACGCTCCTTACGAGCGCATCCACGACCGGCGCCTCCACTCGATTGGCCAGGTGCCGGCTGGCGGCCACGTCCTTAAAGCCGCGCCAGCGGTCCGAAATCTCTTTGTCCTTCGTCAGTGTGTTGGTAATGCGCGCAAAGAGCCGCACGTTCTCTTTGAAGACTGTCGCCAACGATTCGGCTGCGGCCTTGCGTTTCTCCTCAGCGGGATCGCTTAGAAGGTTGAGAATCGGCTCAAGTGCCAGTGGCTGAGGCTCGCCAGCGACTGGAAAGCGAAGCGCTGTCATCGTCTCGCTGAAAAGCCGGGCCCAGGCAGCGCTCGAGGTCTGACCTTTCTCGTGGAACAATTCCTCCAGCTTCTGTTCGAGCTGGTATGGCTTCTCCTTGCGAACGTTGTCGATCCACGGCTTGTAGCGGGCCAGCCGCGCGTCTTTTAGCGCATTGGCCATCGCAGGCTCGTCGATCTGATTGAGCTCCAGATCAAAAAAGATGATGTCAGTCGAGATGGCGGTGAGCTTTTCGGAGATATCTCCGTAGAATTTGGCACGTTCCGGATCGGCCTGATTTGCCGCGTAATAAAGTCCGGCATACGATCCTAGTCTCCCAAGCATCTCGACCAGCTGCTCAAATTCCTCGATCGCGGTAGCGAGCGCTGCCCCATCCCTGCCAAGCTGAGTGAGCTTGCCCTGGTAGCGCTCTTTCATGCGCTGCGCCGCAGCCGCAGCCACCTCAATATCGTGGGCAACCTCCGGCGCGTCGGGAGCCTTATATAGGTCGGCCAGGTTCCATTCTGGCATCGATCCCAAGGCGGGCACGCCCTCTTCGGCTCGTGCCGCCTCGGCGGCACTCGTTGGTGTTGAGAGACCGTCAAGGCGCGTTTGGAGTCGCATGAAATGCTCCGGAATAGGGTGGATGGGAAGACTAACCTGCGCAAACTGGAACTTAATTTCAAGCCACGAAGCGCCTAAGGCGCAGCATGCCCTGCGTAACCGGAACTACTCATGTGGATCAAAAAAGGCTCAAGGTGAGCCCCTTCGAAACCCCTTCTTTACCCTTGCAGGGCACTCTCTACTTATTGAGTGAGCCGCTGGTCGCCAATTGTCCAATCCTGACGCAATTCGGGATGGTGTAGGGCGCCGGCCCATCCAGGTTGTGAGTCCGAGTACCCCATGGTCAAAAGTGTCTTAATCGTCGATGACGATCCCGCGCAGCGCCGCATCCTCGAAGAAACAATTAAGCGGCTTGGCTTCGAAACCAGGACCGCTAGCTCCGGCGAAGAGGCGCTGCAGTTGTTAGAAGGATCGGAACGCACACCGATCGCAGTCGTTCTGCTTGACCTCATCATGTCCGGCCTCGGCGGCATGGCGGTGCTTGAACGCCTCAAGGGACGTCCAGGTTCTCCCCCCGTTATCGTTCAGACGGCGCACGGCTCCATTGATGCTGCCATCAACGCGATGCGCGCTGGCGCCGTGGATTTCGTCGTGAAGCCGGCCTCCCCAGAACGGCTCGAAGTTTCCATCAGGAGCGCGTTGAAGATCGAGGCGCTCGCTGGTGAGATCAGCCGCATCAAGAAGAAGGTCGCAGGCATCCTGACCTTCAACGATCTCATCATGCGTGGTGACACGATGGATCGCGTCATCGCGCTTGGCCGTCGCGCTGCCGCTTCGAATATCCCTGCCCTCATCGAAGGCGAGTCTGGCGTCGGCAAAGAGCTGATTGCGCGCGCCATCCAGGGCGAAAGTGAGCGCGCAGGCAAGCCGTTCATCGTCGTCAACTGCGGCGCGATTCCAGAAAACCTTGTCGAAAGCATTCTCTTTGGCCACGAGAAGGGTTCCTTCACGGGCGCAGTAGACAAGCGCATCGGCAAATTCCAGGAGGCCGACGGCGGCACTCTCTTCCTTGATGAAATCGGCGAACTGCCCCTTGATGCGCAAGTGAAGCTTCTGCGTGCGCTGCAGGACGGCGAGATCGATCCCGTCGGTTCCAAGAGGTCGATCAAGGTAAACTTCCGCCTGATCTCAGCGACCAACCGCGACATTATCCAGCTCGTGCGCGACGGCAAATTCCGCGAGGATCTCTACTACCGCCTGAATGTCTTCCCCATTTGGGTGCCGCCGCTGAGAGAACGGCTTAACGACGTTCCCGAGTTGGCCCGCTACTTCATGACCCGCTTCGCCGCTGAGGAAGGCAAGCGCGTCAGCACCATCAGCGATGACGCCATGCGCCTTATTGTATCCTACCCGTGGCCCGGCAACGTGCGCCAGCTCGAAAACGCCGTGTTTCGTGCCGTGGTGCTATCCGATACGTCGGAGCTCACCGTCGCCGAATTCCCGCAGATCGCCGCGCATGTCACCGGTTTTGAGGCACACGTTCCTGCTGCCCCGGCTCCCGCTGCCAAGGGGCCGTTATTCACGGGGCCTGCGCTCTTGGGTGCGGAGGACATCGTCCCGCAAACGATGGATGTCCGTGATGACAATGGCGAAAGCGCGCTCGGCATTCCCGCGGTGAACCAAGGCGGCGACATTCGGCCGTTGGACGAGATCGAAGCCGACATGATCCGCTTGGCGCTTGGACGCTATCGCGGACACATGACGGAAGTCGCCAAGCGGCTAAAGATCGGCCGGTCCACGCTGTACCGCAAGATGCAGGAATACGGCCTGGAGCCGCGCGCCTAAGCGGACTGAAAGCTCTTCCTAAGCGCTGCCGCGACTACGCACGTCCGCGACACAATTCTTTCGGTGGATCGTTCGCGCCCGCCTCAAATAACCTAAATTCTTGCGCAAGCTGCACAGGAAAATGGCCGATAAGCGCTGTTTGCAATTTGGCCACATCCTCACCCGGTCGTGACGTCATTAATGTGCGCGCGATCATTGAGGGTGGTCAGGCGCCCATTGCTCGGCTAGCGTGCCGCACACCACGGGGAGGAGAGTTCGATGCATTTGCGCTACGCTGCGATCCTATGCTTGGCTTGGAGCGCATTTTTGGCAGGGGCCGTTGCGGCCCAAGACGCCACCGAACCACAAAGCGCGGCAACAGACGATCAGCAGTCGGTTGCACCTGAGGCCGCGCCCGTCGCGGCACCGCAGGACCCGCTCGGCATTGCGTTACAAGAGAAGCTTGCCGCCAGCAAGGACAAGGGCAATGCGACTGTACGCGCCGATCGCGCAGTCCTTTCAGAGTATTATTCGGCGCGCAAGTACAAGTCTGTTTGGGTCGACGCCAGCGGGCTGAAGCCCCGAGCCAAGGTGGCGCTTGCCGAAATCGAGAAGGCTGGCGATTGGGGCCTTGATGCGAATGCTTTCGTCCTGCCAAAGCCCGAGGAGACCAATGCGAAGACCCTCGCAGAGGCCGAGATCACGCTTTCGCTTGCCATACTGAAGTACGCACGCCACGCGCGCGGCGGCCGCATCATGGACCCGGCCGGCACATTGAGTTCCTACCTCGACCGCACGCCGCAATTGCTCGAACCTAAGAGTGTCTTGGTTTCGATCGCCTCGTATGACCAGCCGGACGCCTATCTGCGCAGTCTGCATCCGCAGCACCCTCAGTTCGAAAAGTTGCGCAAGGCCTATCTGGCGCTGCGCGAGGCTGGGCCACCTACGAAACTTGTAACGCTGCCGAAGGGATCAACGCTTCGCCCCGGCAAGAAGCATCGCCATGTCGCGCTCCTTCGCAAGCGGCTGGGGCTTGAGGTACCGCAAGTCGATGGCAAGCCGGGCAACGAGCAGTTTTACGACGAAGCGCTGAAAGAGGCGGTGATTGCCTTCAAAAAAGAGAAGGGCATCGAGCCCGCCAACGGCATCGTGAACCGCTCCGTCCGCAACGCCCTCAACAACGTGCGCACGATCACTGCGGAGCAGCTCCAGGCGAATATGGAGCAATGGCGTTGGATGCCGGACGAGCTCGGCGACCTCTACGTCTGGGTCAACGTCCCCGAGTTCACGCTTCGCATCGTCAAGAACGGCGAAATCATCCACACCGAGCGCGCCATAACCGGCCTTGTCGGCAAGCAGACACCGGTTTTCTCCGAGGACATTAAAATGATCGTCTTCCGTCCGCGCTGGAACGTGCCGAACTCCATCAAGGTGCGTGAGCTGTGGCCCTCGCTGGCGCGCGGCGGCCGCTCCTTCAAACGCCAAGGTCTACGTTTGTCGCGCAATGGCCGCGTGATCGACCCCAGGAGCGTCGACTGGAGCCAAGCCGACATCCGCCACTTTGACGTCTACCAGCCGCCGGGCAGCGGTAATGCACTGGGAAACGTCAAATTCGCGTTCCCCAACAAGCACCTCGTCTACATGCATGACACGCCGACGAAGAGCTTATTCGACAAAACCACCCGCACGTTCAGCCACGGCTGCATGCGCATACGCAATCCCCAGCGCATGGCTGAGATTCTGCTGGCCGAGGACAAGGGATGGGACGCACAGCAGGTTGACGATCTGATCAAGAACGGCCCCGGCAACAACGAGGTTGGGATCGATCGCCGGATTCCCGTCCACGTGACCTACTTCACCGCATGGGTCGACGATGAGGGCGAGACGCAGACCGCGCGCGACGTCTACGGCCACGAAAAGCGTATCAAGCTGGCACTGGCGGGCAAGTGGCAGCAGATCGCCAAGGGGCCCAACCATCTGGCACCGGTCAAGATCGATCCGAACATGCGGGCCCGAATTTACCAGAGCCTGCGCCCGTCGAGCCCTGGTGACTACATACGGTCCGTGCTGGGCGGCGGTTTCTGACGCGATAACTTCCGCGACATCAAGACCTTCTCGGTCGCCGTGTCTGTCACACCTGGCTTGCCGTTATCTTGCCGCGGCCGAGCCTACATCTGTCCCCATTCAATCATTACACACCATTAAGGGTTCATACTTAGCCCATTGGGGACGTGAACGCCGGGAACATGCTCAGAAAGCTCGCAGTTTTGCACGCTCAAACCGAAGCTTGCGAGTGTGAGCATGCAACGGACCGGCGAGACAGACGGGGTGCCACCTTGGTCCTGCGTTGGAAAGGTCTCCTTGTGGGGCTGGTCGTTGCTCTTTTTGGCGCAGGCATTGCCGCGTCCCCGTCGGTCGCCGCCTCACGCAGCACGCGCACGATCTCGCTCTATCACATCCACACCAAAGAGACGCTCACCGTCACATACAAGAAGAATGGCAAGTTCGTTCCCGACGCGCTCAAGAAGATCAACTGGCACATGCGCGACTGGCGAGAGAACACGGAGGTCGAAATCGATCCCCGCCTTGTCGATCTACTTTGGGAGATGCACACCGAACTTGGGAGCAAAGATCCCATCCACATCATCTGCGGCTATCGCTCGGCCAAGACCAACAACATGCTGCGCCGGACGAGAGGCGGCCAGGCGAAGCGTAGTTTTCACATCTCCGGCAAAGCGATTGATGCATCATTCCCCGACGTCCCCGTGAAGCGCATGCGCTATTCGGCGCTGATCCGAGAACGCGGCGGCGTCGGTTACTATCCAACATCGGGCATCCCCTTTGTGCACGTCGACGTTGGCCGTGTGCGCGCT
Organism: Hyphomicrobium sp.; assembly: GCA_030609245.1. GTDB lineage: Bacteria > Pseudomonadota > Alphaproteobacteria > Rhizobiales > Hyphomicrobiaceae > Hyphomicrobium_A. Next base: position 9,391 of record JAUWCP010000030.1, on the reverse strand, counting down.
TGGCCGCGCGTACCGCGCTATGAGCTGGCCCTGCTGTTCCCCAACGGCAAGACCAAGCACCGTCCGACGAAAGGCGGTCCCATCACGCGCAAGGACGTGCAGATCGCGCGCGCGCGCTACAAAGAGTTGGCAACCCAGGTCGCCGCCTTCCACGAGGATCGCCACCAGCCGAAAACGCCAATGATGATGGCGGAGGCCACCACACCCGCGTTGAAAATTCCCGCACCCAAGCCTGCCTCGCCACCCGAAGTCCAGGTCGCCTCCCTTTCGCCGATCGCACCAGCGCCCGCCGCCATGCCCGCACCCGAGATTACCCGCACACCTCGCTTAGCCGCGCCGCCCAAGCGCGCCGTTCCCCCACCGTCCGAAGCTGAACGTAAGCGACTTAACGAGCTTGTGACGCGCGCGTCCTTAACGCCCTCGGACCGCACAAATCAACACCCGCCTGCCGCTGACCGCAGACGGCTCGACGAGCTCATCTCGCACGCGTCTCTTGGCCACAGAACGCCGCAATCGCCTCGGTCAGTGACCCGAGGATTTACCACCGCCAACACCTCGCTGGGATTGTGGTCGCGCTTTCAAGAGCCAGCCAAACAGTCCAAGAGGGATGCCAGGACCATGACGCGCATGGCCGCGTTTAACCCGGCACCGGCTACCAACACCCCCACCAGCATGACGGACATCGATGCTGCGAACTGGAGCGGCGGCTGGGCACCGGCACCGGCCTTCGACGACGACCACCCCGAGGAGCTTTCATACCGCCCCTTCCCACTCGCATCGCTACTCACGCAATCAGCCTCCATTGATGACGATGCGTTGGGCGGACTTGTGCACCCGGACGTCGCGCGTACCCTCGACTTGCTCGACGAGGATCAGATCGTCCTGCCGCTACGCCTGCGCCCGGGCCGGCAAGCGGCTGAGTTCATGTGGGCTCAACAATTTCAGGGAAAGGCCGTCAACTTGACGGCCCTCGAGCTCGCGGAGCCGCCGCGACCTGTGCCTGCCGGGCTGACATCGCGCTCCGTCAAGACGAGTTGGCGTTAGCCGATCTTGCGCCTCGTTGACTTTTACGCCCCGGCGGAATGCAACCCTTCGACCACGCGCTCTTGATAAGGCGCCCCAGCTCACGGAAGTCAGCGACCCTTGGCGACGTGGCGCGCCAGGCCAAGCCGATGCTTCGAGACGGCTCGGGCGCCACGAACCGCGTCAGCCCGATCTTTCTCGCGCGCGCCTCGACGTTGAGGCACATCTCCGGCAGCAGCGTGATGCCATAACCTGCGGCAACCATTTCTACGATGGTTGACAGGCTGGAGACACCAAAGGTGTTGACGGTGGAGACTTGCTGCAGATTGCAGTAGGTCAGCGCCTGGTCACGCAAGCAATGACCTTCCTCCAAGAGCAGGAGGCGCTCATGCTCGAGTAGATCGCTCGTTGCACGCGCCCGCGCACTCAAGCGCCGCTCGTGGGGAAGCGCCAGTAGAAACCGGTCGTCGAATAACGCCAGCGTCTCGATTTCCGGATGATTGATCGGCAGAGCAAGGAGCAAGACATCGAGCTTACCCTCGACCAGCTCGTGGGTGAGCGGCAGCGTTTGTGTCTCGCGCACGTGCAGCTCGAGAACTGGAAAGCTCTCTCGTAACAGGGGCAGCAACGGCGGTAGCATATAAGGGGCAATCGAGGGAATGACACCGAGCCTAAGCGAGCCAGCGAGCAGATCATTTGCGTGATGTGCGAACTCAACCATATCGCGTACGTCGCCCAGAATGCGAGAGGCTCGCTTGGCGATCTCGCGGCCCTTGTCCGACAGTAGAACGCCAGCTCGTGTGCGCTCAACCAGCATGAAGCCGAGCTGCGATTCCAATTCGTGGATTTGCATGGAGAGGGCGGGCTGGGTGACGGAACACACTTCCGCGGCGCGGCCGAAGTGCTTTTCGCGCGCCAGCGCATCGAAATAACGCAGCTGTTTTAAGGTCACGTAGGGCATAAGGAACGCTGATGGCATAACAAACAAATTACGATTAGATCTTATCCAATCAAGTGTCTAGATTGGTGCGATAACGTTTTTTGGCAATCCCCACCCAAACGACTCTCGATGAGGCCTGCCAATCCCCATGTGGCGAGGCGGGAGAAATCCCTCCACCACAGCCGTGGGCGTCTCGGACGAGCGCCGAATCGTTCTGGGGCGCCCCTTTTCCCTCATCGACCGCCACGTCGACACACGAACGGAGCGCTGGGAGCATAACGCTCCCACGCCCTCAAAAGCTGCAGCCAAGCTGCCTTACGCAGCCGCCGTCAGTGCTGCAACCTGCTCATCGAGCATGCCTAGTGCGTGCAGATAAACTTCGAGGATGCCCACCTCCTCTTCGCGCTCAGTTGCGCTCTTCTTGCGCAAACGCACGATCTGGCGCATCGCTTTTATGTCGAATCCCACTGCCTTGGCTTCGAGATACTTGTCGCGAATATCGCCAGCGAGGGCCTTTTTCTCCTCTTCCAGCCGCTCGATTTGCTCGACGAGCTGGCGTAGTTGTTTCTGCGCCGATACCTGTAGCGTTGTCATCCTTCTATCCCCCGCTTTCATGGAATCGCAACCGACGCTAGCGGCGCGTTGATATGCAATCAAGACGCAGAGCCTTGCGATCCAGAGGATTCTTGAGCGTGATATGAGGCCGACGGGCCACAGTTAATGGCCGCTGGATTTTGCTTTTTCCAATGCTGCCTTTGCTTGCGGCGAAGCGTCGGTTTGGTAGCGTGCCCGCCAATCCTTGTATGGCATACCGTAGATGTACTCACGCGCCTCATCCTTGGTCAGCGCGTTTCCTCTCTCAGCCGCCGCGTCTTGATACCAATTCGACAGGCAGTTGCGGCAAAACCCGGCCAGATTCATCAGATCGATGTTTTGCACATCTGTGCGCTCGCGCAGATGCTGCACGAGCCGGCGGAAGGCCGCAGCTTCCAACTCGGTCACAACCTGCGGGTCGACTCGGCGCATTCTGAGCTCCTTCCTTCGACACTGGGATGCGGCGGGGGCCCCTCAGCGTCGGTGTGAGAACCGAAATAGTGCACGCTATGCAAGCTCTCTTGCAGCTCGGGGCGCGCGAGAATGCCCTCAACCGCCGTCGCAATCCGCTTCGCCCACTGCGCTTGGCCCTCAGCCTCGCCGATGAGATCCTGGCGCACCTCGACGATGGTGTGGGCGAGCCCCCGGCGTGTCCCATGTTGCCACATGCAGTCGCCAGCGATCCTGCCGTCATATGGCTCGTTTTCGCCCACAAGAATGTTGCGGTCGGCGCGCAACGCCTCCAGCAGCGGCACCGAGAAACGATAGTCCCGGTCCCAGAGAATGGCCGCGTCCCATGGACGGCGCACGCCCTTCCAGCTCTCGGTAAAGCTGTGGATTGACAACAAGACCGGTGGGATACCGGCCCCAATGCCTTGCTCGATGAGGGCGTCGATCGCCTGATGATAGGGTTCGTAGTAAAGCCCCACCCGCTTTTCCCGCTCCGCCGTGTCGAGCCGCCGGTTGCCGGGCACCACCGCCCCATCGGAGATCCGCATGATGAGCGTGGGGTCATCAAGGCCGCGATTGACGTCGACCAGCAAGCGGGAAAACCGCGCGCCAATGGCCGGCGCGCGCAGCGCCTTCGACAGCCGCTTCATCACCTCGAAAGCCCCGATGTCATAGGCAATGTGACGCTGGAACTCCGCCGCCGGCAGCCCCAAGGTGCCGTAGCCGGGCGGCAACGCATTGACCGCGTGGTCGCAGATCATCAGCAACCCGGCATCAAGGCGACCGGGCAGGATTTCATAGCTGTCGGTAACGGAGGGTGCGACGAGGGGCGCCGGCTCGCCCCCGGTGGAGTGCTGCATGGCGCGAATATACCGTTGGCATCATTCGAAAACCAGCCGCTTCAGTGCGCCGCTTGACGCAGCAAGCGCGATTGCGCAAACAGCGCCCTAGGCAGAGAACCGGAACAAAATTGATGGGCGCAGGCTATCTAACTCAAGCGAATCACGAAACGATCACGGTCGCTTGGGCGACCGCCCAAGCTTCCGCTCTCAAGATCTTCCCCAGTCTGGGCATGCTGCAAGAGCCCCCAATCTCAATGCCGCCAATTTCGTGGCGAAGAACCACCATTTCGGTCTGCGACATGCGTCCGGTAGTCTCATCCAGTGCGGTTCGATCCAAACAAATGTCCACGACTTTGGTCGTCATACTCGTCGACCATTGGCGAACAAGAGGCGCACAGAATGCTTTTTTGGCGCCGCCTAATTTTGCCCACTTGAACAGTTGTGAGCAATGGAGCTGAGGACGTGAGGTCCCACAGACGACAACGGTTGCGGCGCGCAGCGGTACATTGTGCCGCCACAGGCCTGTTGCTTTCTCCCTTCTTTGCTTTGATCGCCAGCGCGGCTTACGCCGATCTCACGCTGTGCAACTCCACCTCGAGCCGCGTGGGCGTTTCCGTGGGGTACCGAGACAAGCAAGGCTGGTCGACCGAAGGCTGGTGGAACATTGCCTCGCAGACGTGCGAAACGTTGCTCAAGGGCACGGTGCCGAGCCGCTTCATATACGTTCATGCGGTTGACTATGACCGGGGCGGCGAGTGGGCCGGCGACAACTACATGTGCACCACCGACAAATCGTTCGCCATCCGGGGGGTTCATGAGTGCAAAAAACGCGGATATAAGCGCACGGGATTTTTCGAGGTGGACACTGGCGAGTCGCAGGAGTGGACAATCCGCCTCACCGATCCACAGGATCAGGGGACAAATACTCAATGAGACGCAACCGACGTGTGAAGGTGGTTGCGACATTGGGTCCTTCCACGTCATCCACGGAGATGATCGAGCGCCTGTTCTTGGCCGGCGTCGATGTCTTCCGCATCAACATGAGCCACGCCACACGTGAGACAACGCGTTCACTGTTGAATTCTGTGCGCTGGGTCGCAAAGCGTCATCGCCACCCCATCGGCATCCTTGGCGACCTGCAAGGTCCGAAGTTTCGCATTGGCGAATTTCACGGCGGCCGCGCGTTCATAAACGACGGCGCTATCTTTCGTTTCGTTCGTGATGAGACACCGGGAACAAACGAGGCCGTGTTCCTGCCGCACCCACAGATCTTCGCTGCGGTCCAGCCCGGTCACATGCTGCTGCTCGATGACGGAAAGATCCGAATGCGCATCGTGGAATCGACGCGAAATTCGATTGCCGCAGAAGTGCTGTTCGGTGGCGCACTTGCCAGTCGCAAGGGCATTAGCTTGCCTGATACCCTGCTCCCTGTTGGGGCGCTGACGGAAAAAGACCAGGCCGATCTCACCCATCTGCTGAAACTCGGAGTCGACTGGATTGCCCTATCGTTCGTTCAGCGGGGAGACGATGTTCTCGAGGCGCGCAAGCTGATCGGCGATCGCGCAGCCGTGCTTGCCAAAATTGAGAAGCCTTCAGCCGTTGCTGATCTTGATGCGATTATCTCGGCCAGCGACGGCTGCATGGTTGCGCGCGGTGATCTTGGCGTCGAGATACCGGTCGAGCGCGTCCCAGGCCTGCAAAAGAAGATCACGCGCGCGGCGCGCGCCGCGGGCAAGCCAGTGGTCGTTGCCACGCAAATGCTCGAAAGCATGATCTCCTCGCCCCTGCCGACACGCGCCGAAGTTTCCGACGTGGCAAGCGCCGTTTTCGACGGTGCGGATGCTGTGATGCTGTCAGCAGAGTCCGCCGTCGGGCAATATCCCGTCGAAGCAATCCAGATGATGGATCGCATCGCGATCCAGGTGGAAGGCGACCCAAGCTACGACGCCATCGTTCATGCGACGCAGACGACCCCGCAACCAACCGCGGCCGACGCCATTGCTGCCGCCGCCCACGCAATTGCCTACACCGTGAAGCTGGCGGCCATCGTCTGCTACACGGCCACCGGCTCCACCGCCATGCGCGTGACGCGCGGCCGCCCGGCATTGCCCATCATCGGTCTGACGCCCGTCGAGGCGACGGCGCGGCGGCTGTCCTTGGTGTGGGGTATTCAAACAGTACTGACAGGGGACCCCCAGAACTTGTCCGACATGGTGCGCAAGGCCTGCCGCATCGCGTTTGATGAAGGACTTGCCACCTCGGGCGAGGGTATTCTCATAACCGCCGGCGTGCCGCTAGGCTCTCCCGGGGCAACCAATATGATCCGCATTGCGTTCGTGGACAAAGACGGTGCGCCAATGGCCGAGACACTGTGACACCAGCCTCTGGGTGGCTCAGATGCCTTGCCCCTCGACCTCAACGGACAGCTTTTCAAACGCTTCTTTCGCTCCCGCTGCGTGCGGGTGAATGCGTAACAGCTCCCGATACGCTGTTAGAGCGTTCTTCTTCTGGCCGTAGTCGTTGAGGATCTGTGCCAGCCCCGACAGTGCCCTGAAGTGTTTTGGCTCCAGCGCCAGGACGCGGCGTAGGTCACCCAGCGCACTCCCGTTTCGATCTTGCAGGTAATAGATGTAAGCGCGGCGGTTCCACCCTTCCGCGTAGCCAGGGGCGAGTTCAACGACGGCATCAAGCAGGCGCAGGGCAAGCTCCATACGCTTTTCGTTGATCGCCTTCAACGAGCGCGCCATCAGTACGGCGATCGTGTCGCTTTCGGTTTGCAGCCACAGTTGCTCGATCGCTTTCGCAAGCGCGCCAGCGCGCGCTGGATCGGGCGCCTTGGCAAGTTGCGCGTAAAGTTCCTCAAGCTGCCCGCCCTGATCTTGCGGGGACTCTGGCTCGGTCTGCTTCTTATTCTCGGGGTTCTGTTGCACGAGCGGCGGGCTTGGCAGCTTTGGCGCTTCCTGCTGTGGAGCAGGTGCACCCTGGGCGTGCACGTGCGTCAACGCCGGCGCGGAGAAGAGCGCAAGACCCAAGACCAAGGGGAGGATGGGGAGTTTGTCATGCATCCCTTATGAATAGGATGTCGGCCGGTGGCCGTCAAAGCCCTCCACGCGTCGGGGCGCCTCAGCCCTGTCGCGCCTTGAAGCGCCGCTGGACCTTGTTGATAACGTAGAGCCGCCCTTTCCGACGAACCAGGCGATTGTCGCGATGGCGCCCACGGAGCGACTTCAAGGAATTCCTGACTTTCATTTTGGTACCAATTTAGCCTGTTCAGATGGTGGGCGCGACAGGGATCGAACCTGTGACCCCTACGATGTCAACGTAGTGCTCTACCGCTGAGCTACGCGCCCCAGAGGGCGTGTCTAGGCGGTCTGCGTTGCTGCGGTCAAGCACGGACACGCCTCACGCGTCCAAGAGCCGGTCAACCTCGCGCACCAAGTCCTTCAAATGGAAAGGCTTGGAAAGCACGCGTGCGTCGTTGGGCGGGGCGGCGTCGCTATTAAGAACCACGGCCGCAAACCCAGTTATGAACATGATCTTGAGCTCAGGGTCGAGTTCGCTCGCCCGGCGCGCCAGCTCGATCCCATCCATTTTCGGCATGACGATATCTGTGAGCAGCAACGTAAAGGGGTCGGTCTTCAAACGCTCGAAGGCCTCCTCCCCATTGGCGTAAGCGATGACGTCGTAGCCGGCCTTCTCAAGTGCGCGGACAAGAAAGCCGCGCATGGAATCGTCGTCTTCGGCCAGTAGAATTCGGGGTACGATGAGTCGGGAGGGATTGACTGTCATGACGGCTCTTGTGACTAAATCCGTTGGTTGCGGTACGCGACGCTCACATTAGAACCGAATCTGGTGCCCGTAAGGTAAACGAAGAGTTGATGAATCCTTTATCGCTGGCACACCTTTCAACACAGCACGCTTCACAAGTCCAGGTCAGCAACATTCTTCTATCTTGGTGGACATATTGAGACCAGGTTGGCACAGTGAACAAGGGGCCGAGTGCTTCGCCTGCCATGCGACCTTGTCCCCGTTCGGCTCAAGTCCGAGCAATCGCCGTTCGCAACTGCATTTAGCGACTGCATAACGCATGCCTACGCGCGACCATGCTTCCGTCCCCTCTGAACTGCTCCCGCCGTTCATCGTGCACGCGCCAGAGCCGCAGGCTGCGCCATTTGTATTGTGCTCACCCCATTCGGGCAACACTTACCCGCGCGACTTCCTCAAGCAGTCGCGTCTCACGCCGTTATCGCTGAGAAAATCGGAAGATTGCTACGTTGACAAGCTTTTCCAGCCTGTCGCCGCGGAAGGCGTTCCCCTCATCGCGGCGCGCTTTCCCCGCGCGTTTCTGGACGTCAACCGTGAGCCCTACGAGCTCGACCCGGAGCTCTTCATCGAGCCCCTGCCCGATTATGCAAACGCACAATCGGTACGGGTTGCCGGTGGTTTAGGCACTATTGCCCGCATTGTCGCCGATGGCGAGGAGATCTACCCCAACAAATTGCCGCTCGCCTCTGGGCTGCGCCGGGTGGAGCAGCTCTATATTCCCTTCCATGCCGCGCTTGCCGAACTCATAGAGCAGACGCGGCAGCGGTTCGGTTATGCAATCCTCATCGATTGTCACTCGATGCCGTCCGCATCTATGGCACCAGCAGGGGGACCACGGCCCGATATCGTGCTCGGCGACCGCTTCGGCGCGGCCGCTGACAGTAAGATCACCCGTTTCCTCAAGGAGTGTTTGGCAGACCTGGGGTACGAGGTGCAGATGAATCGCCCCTATGCAGGCGGCTACATCACCGAGCACTACGGTCGGCCCTCGCGAAACGTTCATGCCGTACAATTGGAGCTTAATCGCGGGCTTTACCTTGATGAGAGGACGCTGCAACCCACGGCGGCCTTCGCCAGTCTACAGCGCGATCTAGAAAGCCTGGCGGGCCCGTTGTTCTGCGACCTGCCGGCCCTTCTGGAACGGCGCGCGGCCGCCGAATGAGTCCGTCTCGCAATCAGCAGGGTCTTTCCATGAGCAAGCTTCACCGCCGGTCTGCGATCACCGATGCGGTGGAGGTCAAGCAAGTCAGCGCTCTAACGCCCTGCTATCAAGGAAGATCATGCTGCGGCGCGGGATGATCGCGCGTCTCACCCTAAGGCACGCAGAAAAGAAAAATGGGCCGTCCGGGTCTCGAACGGCCCAAGTCTAGGGAGGAAACGCCCAAAGAGGGCTACGACATAACGAGCTGAGCTCGCGATGTCGCATCGCAAAAACTAAGGGTGCGCCGCACAATTTTCAAATGCATTTTTTGCAGAGCTGCATGGCCCAAATCGAAGAGCTCGGCGGTAAGGCCGGTGGCAGGCTCTGACTGATGGGCGGAAAAATAGGCCGTTCGCGGCACGAACGGCCCAAGTCTAGGGAGGAAACGCCCAAGTGGGCTACGGCGTCGCTGGATCATCAACTCCACCGTGGGATGGAGATTGAGCTTGTTCGGCTCCATCATCAACCCAACGAGCGGCAATAATGCGCCATTCCAGTGGATATGTAGCCGTGCAG
>JAUWCP010000350.1 GCA_030609245.1 Hyphomicrobium sp. | reverse complement strand
TTCGCATCTCTTTCGCTATAAGAAGCCCTAGTCCCTACCAGGACTACGGCCCCCGGACGCCGATTTCAATGCGGCAGTTCTCCGCCTGGGCGGCATGACGTTTCGTCGGGCGCAAATAAACCGGAAAAATCATCGCGATCTTCAGCCGTGCTCGCGGCGTGGGATGACAGGCTGGACCTCCGCCTCTCCTACTTTGCCTCGCAGCGATTCTGTCACGCCGCGCCGTACTTCTGTGTTGCGCAGATCCAATATTCGCGCAGCAATGTAATCGCGGGTCATGGGAAGCGCATCCACGTGGTGGGCGCACTGAACCTGGAAAACGCCCAAGTTCCTGTAGCGGAAACTCGCCTCGCTCCCTGCGAAATAAAATTCCCACATCCGGAAGAACCGTTCGTCATATAGGTCCAGAATCTCGTCGCGCCGCGCCATGAAGCGCCGGCGCCACTCGACAAGCGTCTTGGCGTAATGCAGGCGCAGGCACTCAACGTCGGTGACAATCAAGCCCGAACGCTCGATCGCTGTCACTATCTGCGAGAGCGCAGGAAGGTGCCCGCCTGGGAAGATGTATTTATCGATCCAAGGGTTGGGATCCCAAGGCCCGTCGAAAAAGCCAATGGTGTGAAGCAGCATCACGCCGTCCGGCGCGAGGAGCTGATGGCACTTTTTGAAGAACGTCTGGTAGTAGCGCGGACCAACGTGCTCGAACATTCCGACTGACACAATGCGATCGAATGTGCCTTCGAGCGCGCGATAATCCCGCAGCTCGAATTTGACGTCGGCTTCGAGACCGCGTTTCCTAGCGTGTTCGCGCGCGGCTGAGAGTTGCTCAGTCGACAGCGTGATACCCAGCACCTCGCGCGCGCCTGCGATTTCCTTCATGTAGAGCGCCAGGCCGCCCCAGCCCGAGCCAATGTCGAGAACGCGGCTATCAGGCTTGACTGCCAGCTTGGCAGTCACGAGCCGCTTCTTGGCTAGCTGCGCCTCCGCCAAGGTGCAGTCTGGGCGTTCGTAGTAAGCGCACGAGTACTGGAAATCCTCGCCGAGGAAGAGACGATAAAGTCGCCCGTCGAGATCGTAGTGGTGCGCCACGTTGCGGCGTGAGCGCAGAGGATTGTTGCCACCGAACAGGCGGGTCGCAAGATGGCGGATGCGGTTGATCATATGAGCGGGTACGAGCTTGCTGTCGCTGCTTGCCTCGCGAAGGACAAGCTCCAAGAATCCGTAAATGGTCCCGCGCTCAACAATCAAGCGACCGTCCATGAACAGCTCACCCATATAAAGGTGGGGGTCTAAGACTATCGCCAGCTCAGCGCGTGTGTCAGTTAAACGGACGCATACCTCTTCGCCAGTCCTGTCGCCGAACGTCAGCGCTGTTCCACGTGCTGTTGTGATTGTCAGAGCCCCGCGCGAAACCAGACGGGCAAAGACAGCTTGTAGGATTTTGTCCATCATAGCGATATGGGCACATTGGCCCCGGCCGCACGCTTATGATTCCAAAGCACCAGCGCTGGCCGGCCAGAGATCCTAACGTCGTGACAGTAAGCATAGGCTAACTATGGGTATTTTGGGAATGGCAGAGACGCAGGGAATTGTACCCTTGATATCCCCCCATAAGACGTAGAACGGTTTTGCAGTGCATCGGCGCGGCTCCCATTGCAGGCAGCGGGCGCGGAGCGTTTTAGCCGCGCGTAGATGGTCGTGAGATCAACGGAAATGGCGGAGAGGGAGTCCGCCTACGACGTCACAATTGAGCTATTATATCAATAGCTTACTCGCTCAAGCTTCGTAATACCCACAAACCAGCCCACGAACCGATCCAATTTCAACATCCGGTGCCAGACAGACTCCCAATAAAGGTCGACGCCGAACCTTCAACATCTCAGACGTAGAGTTCACCAACACGCTCCATTGATCCACATAGGCGGTTTGCGAGACGCCTACGGTGACCATCTT
>JAUWCP010000139.1 GCA_030609245.1 Hyphomicrobium sp. | reverse complement strand
CGCCCCGTCTAATTTCGCACCCTTGAAGTTGGCATTGCGCGCAGAAGTACACCTGGCGGCGATGCGGTCTATCTTGTCTTCCAGCGTATCGACCAGCAGGTCGATCTCGGCGCAGGTCAACCACGCGTTCCTTAGGTTCGTGCCAACGAGGCTTGCCCCATCGAGACGCGCACCTGTCAAATCCGCGCCCTGCAAATCGGATCGGTCGAGCTTTGCGCGGCGAAGATCGCGACCGCGAAGCTTCAGCGTCTTCTCGTCTTCGTTGACATCGGACTCATCAACGAGGTCAGCATCGGCGACAACGAGGTTGCGGTGGAAAACACCGAACAAGCTCTCATCATTGGACGCAGCAAGAAAGGGTAGCGCGAAACCGCCTTCCGCCCGCGCGCCTTTCTCGTCACCTGCCCAGGCCATCAGGTCCCGGCCCGTCTTATCGAGCGCCTCGCCCGGCACTGTCGCCGCGAAAAACGACAAGTAGGCCACCATAATCAACACCAACGTGGTGATGAACGTGCTCAATGGATGGTTCGCCGTCGCGCGCCAGAAGGCCTGGAAGAAAGAAGTCTCCGGCCGCATCAAGAAGACGCCGATCAGGATCAGCAAGCTGATGTCGAAAACGAGGGAAACGCGATTGATCCAGGTTGTCACCACATCATGATAGGGCAAGAACACGACCTGGATATAGAGCAGCAGAATCACTGGGATGACCACGACCGTGAGCCACGTCATCAAGTGCAGAAAGGTGCTCATGATCCGGCTGCGCTGAGGGCCGGCGATTGCCTGAACAAAGAAGAAGTTGTGCAGCTCCAGACGCAGGGGATGCGTACGCCTCTTGGTCGCCTCCAGAAGCTGAATGGCGTGATCGAATTCGAGCGTTTTCCTCGCCAACAGGACCAGCTGCGCTAAGACTCCAAGATGGAACAGCACGAGTATGATGGGCGCAAACTGGAAAAACTGTTTGAGCTGAATGTTGACCTGGAGGATTGGCAGCTGCACGGGCGTATCCAACAGCAGCGCCTCATGCGTCACACCGGCAACCGCAACCGCGACATAGGTCATAACGGCTAGGAAGATGAGCCAAGCGCCTTGCGCTTTATCGCTCGATCGGTTCACGGCCTCGAGCAGGCTATATGGATTGACCGGCGTCTCCAACTCCGGTGCAACTTGTGTCGAATCCACCATTCAGGTACGCCCCCTCCAACAAAACTTACGAACTGCGCCAGACCTTAGCGGAGAAATTGTGACATTGCCTATCCCCAAGCACGCTATGTCGCCACAAGGCCCCTTGCTCTTTCCTCTTGGACCATTGCATGAGTCAAGCAAGTGGCTCATTTGATTTCGCGTCGCAACGTAATTCAGTCGTCCATTCAACTATTGGAGACCAACTCGCGTGAGCGCCTCTCAATATAATTGCAGCAAATGCCCTGGCTACTGCTGCTCCTACCCTCTGATCGCGCTAGATAAGCGCGATGTGGAGCGACTCGCTAAGCATCATGGTCTATCCTTGGAGGACGCTCGGCGCGCCTTCACCAAGGAAGAGAACGGGCGAAAGTATGCGATGCGCCGCAAGAAGGATCCGATTTTTGGCCGGATCTGTCGCTTCTTCGACACGAATAAGCGCCGATGCACAATCTACGAGGCCCGACCGAGCGTTTGCCGGTCCTTTCCGGGCGGCGGCCGTTGCGGCTACTACGACTTTTTGAGCTTTGAGCGCCGGGCTCAAGAGGATCCAGAATTCGTAGCCCTTACCGACCACGGACCTTGAGGCGTTATCACCCTTCAGAGACTTACTCAGGCCCGCGCTGCTTGAGAGGCCGCGGCGGGCGATTGCACGTGCTCAGGGCGCACGCCAATGCCAATGAACCGCGCGGGAATTTGCTGAAGCAAAGGTATCTTGTTCATGAGCCTCAGTGCCCACGGCGGCGACAATGTTGGCGCCGTACTGGAAAGCACCGGTTGAATGATGCGCTTTTGCGCCAGCACTTGGAAACGCTGCGTCACGCGCATGGGGAACTCGCGCCGCTTTTGCACGCGCGCAAGGTCGCCCTCTGTGACGGCCCCTTCTTTCAATGGCTTCCATAGCAGGTTCGCCGTGGCCACCGCGTCCTGAACCGCGAGATTTATGCCCACCCCGCCGATGGGCGACATCGCATGGGCCGCATCGCCAATACAAAGCAGACCCGGCCGGTACCACTTGCGCAACCGGTCAATACTCACTGTGAGCAGCTTAACGTCGTCCCACGTCTTGAGCTCGCCAACGCGCTCGGCCAGAAACGGCAAGGCCTTAGCAACGATCTGGCGAAAAGCCGGCAAGCCCGCCGCACGGATAGGCTCAGATTCGCCCTTAGGAATGACATAGGCAAGCTGCCAATAATCACCGCGGTCCAGCATCGCAAAGAAGCTGCCTGCATCGATGCGCCCGCCCGATCCGGGATCGCCGGGCACCCGCGAAATGCGCATCCAGAACACGTCGATGGGCGCGCCGATGTCCTCAATCTCAAGACCTGCTTTTTCGCGCACTGTCGAATGACGTCCGTCGGCACCAACGACAAGATCTGCCTTCACTTCAAGCGAACCGTCCGGGGTAGTGGCGCGAACGCCGGCCACGCGCCCTCCCTCTTCGATGAGATCGGTCACGTCCGCCTGCATGAAGAGATGAAAATTCCGATAGCGGCGCGCATGCTCGGCAAGAAAGTCGAGGAAGTGCCATTGCGGCATCATGGCGATGAACGCGCGATGGGGTGGCAAGAAGGAGAAGTTGGCCACTGTCAGCGACGTTTCGCCGACCATAACCTGCAAGCGCCTAACGTCGTTGTGGGGACGTTTTAACAGCTCATCCAGCAGGCCGAGCTCCTCCATCACCGTCAAGGTCGAGGGATGGATCGTGTCACCGCGGAAATCGCGCAGGAAATCGGCGTGCTTCTCCAGCACCACCACATCGACACCGGCACGCGCCAGCAAGAGACCCAGCATCACGCCAGCCGGTCCACCGCCGGCAACGCAGCACGTCGCCGAGAGCGTTTTGCCGGGACCGCCCCCAGAGCCGGTCATTCCGCAAGTCCGCACGATTGCATCAGGCTTTCGATGCGCTGCTTGGAGTTGGCCTCCATCTTGTCCGCCTTTTCCTCGGGAATGCCGCTCTCAATGAGCCCCTTCGTCAGCGCGACAATCTTCGTCGGACTGCCTTCGAACCCCGCCGTTAGCGCCAGACGCTCAAAGCGCGAGAATTCGGTTCCAACTTTGTCGGCGATGCACGTGCACGCGTCCTTATCGGTCGCAGGTGCCTCTGCACTTTTCTGGCAGGAATCAAGCAGCGCTTGGCGCTCTTCGGCTGGATACGACCCGCCGACCTCCAGATCGGCCGCGGTGAGCTTCACGCTCTCAACCGTGCTTGCCCAGTAAAGCCCACCGGCGACGACGGCAACGAACACGAGCAAGAGCACGCCGAGTACGATCAGCACCCACTTGAAAACTGTCATGATGAGGACACCCCTTGTTGGCAGCGCAATCTTAGCCGGAAATTCTGTACAGGTGATTCATTGATCCAGCCTAGTTGCCCCATGCACAAAGTCGCTTGCGGGACGCTTGTCCTTGTGAAGATTTGCCATTTCGGCGCCTCGAAAGCCCCGTCTTTGCCCGGCCGCGTCAGTATTGCTTGGGCGAAATTATTAGCGCACGCTCGTGTTGCATTGCCGCCGGGCCCCACCTTCGCTACCTAACACCTCATGCAAAAGCCCAAACGCAAGCCCCAGGCCGCCGCCGAGCTGTCCAAGACCATTCACGTCCGGGGGGCACGCGAGCACAACCTGAAAAACGTCGATCTGGAGATCCCACGCGACGCCCTCGTGGTGTTCACGGGTCTCTCCGGCTCGGGAAAGTCCTCTCTCGCCTTTGACACCATCTATGCCGAAGGCCAGCGGCGCTATGTCGAAAGCCTGTCGGCCTACGCGCGCCAGTTCCTGGAGATGATGCAAAAGCCGGACGTCGACCATATCGACGGCCTGTCACCGGCCATCTCGATCGAGCAGAAGACGACGTCCAAGAACCCGCGCTCAACCGTCGGCACCGTCACCGAGATCTACGACTACCTGCGGCTGCTGTTTGCACGCGTTGGCGTGCCCTACTCGCCGGCGACAGGGCTGCCCATCGAAAGCCAGACGGTGAGCCAGATGGTCGACGGCGTGATGGAGCTGCCGCAGGGCACACGGCTCTATCTGCTCGCCCCCATCGCGCGCGGGCGCAAGGGCGAGTTCAAAAAGGAGCTCGCCGAATTTCAGAAGAAGGGGTTCCAGCGCGTCAAAATCGACGGCGCCTTCACCGAGATCGCCGACGCACCCAAACTCGACAAAAAGTACAAGCATGACATCGACGTGGTGGTGGATCGCCTCGTCGTACGCGACGACATAGCTACACGGCTGGCCGATAGTTTTGAGACCGCGCTCGGCCTGTCGGACGGCATCGTCGTCGCCGAACTCGCCGACAAGCCGCTGCCCAAGGCCCAAGCGAAAGGCGCCAACAAATCCAAGAACGAGACGCACGAGCGCATCGTCTTCTCCGCGCGCTTCGCCTGCCCTGTCTCCGGTTTCACGATCGATGAGATTGAGCCACGGCTCTTTTCGTTCAACGCGCCGGCCGGTGCCTGTCCAACCTGCGATGGCCTCGGTACCGAATTGCAGTTTGAGCCCGATCTTGTCGTGCCCAATCCCTCGCTCAGCCTATCGGAGGGCGCGATCTACCCTTGGGCGCGCACCGGCGCCTCCTCGCCCTACTACGAGCAAACGCTGCAAGCGCTGGCCAAGCACTACAAGGTCTCCATGTCGACAGCCTGGGAACGGCTGCCCAAGTATGTGCAGCTGGCCTTTCTGTATGGCACGGACGATGAGGACGTAACGTTCGTCTATGAGGATGGCCTGCGCCGCTTCAAGACGAAGAAGCCGTTCGAGGGCGTGATCGGCAACATCGAGCGGCGCTGGCGCGAGACGGACTCAGATTGGGTGCGCGAGGAACTGTCACGCTACCAGGGCTCCCATCCTTGCGAAGCGTGCGAGGGCTATCGGCTGAAGCCTCAGGCGCTGGCCGTGAAGGTCGGCGGCAAACACATCGGCGAGGTGGGCGATCTCTCCATCAAGGCGGCGAATGTGTGGTTTGCTGAGTTGCCCAAGACGTTCTCCAAGAAGCAGTCCGAGATCGCCACGCGCATTTTGAAAGAGATCAGCGAGCGCCTGCAGTTCCTCAACGACGTGGGACTGCAATACCTGACGCTGTCACGTTCGTCGCGTACGCTGTCGGGCGGTGAAAGCCAGCGCATCAGGTTGGCCTCACAGATCGGCTCCGGCCTCACCGGAGTGCTCTACGTGCTCGATGAGCCCTCCATCGGCTTGCATCAGCGTGACAACGCGCGGCTACTCGTCACGCTCGAGCACCTGCGCGACATCGGCAACACCGTCATCGTCGTCGAGCACGACGAAGAGGCGATCCTCGCCGCCGATCATGTCGTCGACATCGGGCCCGGCGCCGGCATCCACGGCGGGTCCATTGTGGCGCAAGGTACGCCTGAAGACATCATGGCCGCACCTGAAAGCATCACCGGCCAGTATCTCTCCGGCGCACGACAGATCCCGCTCCCCAAACAGCGCCGCGCGCTAAAGAAGGGCAGGTCGCTGAAGGTCATCGGTGCGCGCGAAAACAACCTGAAGAACGTCAAAGCGGAAATCCCGCTTGGGCTCTTCACCTGCGTCACGGGCGTATCGGGTGGCGGCAAGTCGACACTCCTTGTCGACACTATCTACGCAGCCGTTGCGCGCAAGCTCAACAACGCGCGCCTGCACCCCGGCGAGCACGACCGCATTGAGGGGCTCGACCACCTCGACAAGGTGATCGACATCGACCAATCGCCCATCGGGCGCACGCCGCGCTCCAACCCGGCGACTTATACCGGCGCCTTCACGCCCATCCGCGAGTGGTTTGCCGGGTTGCCGGAGGCGAAGGTGCGTGGCTATGCGCCGGGCCGCTTTTCCTTCAACGTTAAGGGCGGACGCTGTGAGGCCTGCCAGGGCGGCGGCGTCATCCGCATCGAGATGCACTTCCTGCCCGACGTCTACGTGACGTGCGACGAGTGCAAGGGCAAGCGTTACAACCGCGAGACCCTGGACGTAAAGTTCAAGGATAAGTCGATCGCCGACGTGCTCGACATGACGGTTGAGGAAGGCGCCGCCTTCTTCAAGGCGGTACCAGCTATCCGCGATAAGCTTGAAACGCTGGCGCGCGTGGGGCTCGGCTACATCCACATCGGCCAGCAGGCCACCACGCTTTCGGGCGGCGAGGCCCAGCGCATCAAGCTATCGAAGGAGCTGTCGCGCCGGGCGACGGGGCGCACGCTTTACATTCTCGACGAGCCGACGACCGGCCTGCATTTCCATGACGTGGC
>JAUWCP010000014.1 GCA_030609245.1 Hyphomicrobium sp. | reverse complement strand
TAGCCGTGGCGCGGGTGCTCAAACCAATCACCGCCCTCGTTGAGGTCTTCATAAAAAATCGAGACGTCGATGAGTTCGGCCCGCCCAGCAACGGCGGGTGCCGGTCCGAGCATGGCAGGACCGGCAAGCAGCAAAAGTGCGGCAATAAATGGAACTCTAAGGACATACATTTTATTCAAGCCTCATCCAGCTCCGGGCACGAGAATCGAGACCTCAGATTGAGCCACGACAATGTGGCGATTGGGGGCTGAATACGATGTGAACGCAAAATGCGACGGGACGGCGCTAGGTGGGCTGGTTATGACCGTTTAGAACCAAACCCCTGGCCAACGATAACGGGCGCGCATCGCAATTGGTCCCACGCCTACGAGTGAAATGCGCGGCTCCTCGGCGATATCGAGAGGCGGTACCGGGGGCGCCTCAAGCTTGCGCAGGCGGGCTACGCGAAGGTTGGCGGCGGGGTGACAACGCAGCAATGAGGGTTGGGGAACGCGCCGCGCCGGCACGGGCGGCAAAACGTCGTCGATAACATGTCCAGTGGATGTGTCGAGCCGTGTGATGGCTGAAGCCAGCCCCAGGGGGTCGCCAGTCAACAAGGCCGCAGTGCGGTCGGCGTCGAACTCCCGCTGCTTAGAAAGCGACAGCTGTAAGAGATTCATCACAGCGGGCGCAGCGACGAGGATCGCAATGGCCCACCATGATATGAGCTCCTCGTCCACCACAATACGAAACAGGTTGAGGGCAAGTAAGAACAATCCGAGATAGTAGAGCACCTGTACCAGTCGCGAGACCACGTCGGCGACACTCATGAGCACTAGATCACCATTGCGGATGTGCGCGATTTCATGTGCCAGGACATCGGCAATTTCGCGCATCGTGAGTTGGCGCAGCACGCCCTC
The DNA here is from genome assembly GCA_030609245.1 of Hyphomicrobium sp. Taxonomy (GTDB): domain Bacteria; phylum Pseudomonadota; class Alphaproteobacteria; order Rhizobiales; family Hyphomicrobiaceae; genus Hyphomicrobium_A. The sequence goes on along the minus strand of JAUWCP010000014.1, from coordinate 20,468 downwards.
AGTGAGCGCAATGCACGATCGCTCAGAGGTGCCCGCGGAGAAGGCGCTGAGCATCCCGCTGGGAATGATGTAGATCTTTGGTGCTCGAACCAACTGCGCTCGTTGAGCCAATTCGGCGGCGAGACCGGCAGCCTGCGTCTGGGTTCCTGGCTCCGGCGCGCGCGCTCCATAAAGGTGCATCACGCTCTCTGGTTTCAGTCGCAATGCGAGTGCCGTGCCACCAGCAACAATGAGGAGCCCAACGAGCACGCCCGTCGCCCCCCAGATGGCCCAAAACGCCAGCTCAATGAGGATCGCAAACGTTGCTAGCAGCAACGCCATCTGGACAAGGTTGGCATTATATAGAATGCCAATGCGCCAATTGCGCTTCGGGTTTCTATTTGGATCTCTTTCCAAGGACATGCTAGCTCTGTCGGCCGCAACTCGGCGAGTGTCGCGATGTTTTTTGCTGGTCTCTTTTCATTGTTCGCCGCAACCATGCTTGTTGCGTGGTTCGGCACGCCGCGCAAGGCGTTCATGCTTTTCGCCTTGGCTATGGTGTTGACCGGCGCGCTGTACCTCCACCATGCATCGAGCAAGCTTCCGCTGTCATTCTAGACGACCTTGGTGCCGAAGATGACGCCTCGCATTGCGGTTTTACTCAACACATTGGGTCTCTATGTCATTTCTGTCGTTCTGCTGGAGGCCTTCGTCTTCCAGATAACGCTGCAGGAGCTTCCCTGTCCCCTTTGCCTATTGCAAAGAGTAGCATTCACGGCCCTTGCGGTGGGCCCGATCCTAACTTTGCGGTACGGGCCAAAACCCAGCCATTATGGGTTGACCATCATTGCCGCCCTGGCCGGAGCGGGTATCGCCGCTCGTCAGGTTTTGCTGCATATCCAGCCGGGTGACCCCGGTTTCGGGTCGTCCATCCTTGGTTATCATTTCTATACCTGGGCCTTCATCTTTTTCATCGGGGCCATCGCTGCTTGTGCCGCGGTGCTGCTGTTCAATAAGCAATTCTCCGGGCGGGCCCAGCCGCCGTCTCTTGGTCTATTTGAACGCGTAGCCGTTTGGCTCGTTATTGGTATTGCATTCCTCAATGCCGCCGGGGCCCTAATCGAGTGCGGCTTCGGCTTTTGCCCGGCAAATCCTGTTGTTTACGAGCTACTGCATCGCCCAGACACGACCTAAGGATCTGCAACGCACACTAAGCGACGTTTAGAACTTAGTTAGGATGGCTTCGTCTCTAGCGGGCACGCGCTTAGAAGCTTCGGCGATGACGGCAGGTACGATCTTTGTTGCGTCATCCACAACAGTGAAGCGTACGTTGACACCGGGGCGAATGAATCCGTCCGCCTTCATGTGGGTCAGAATGTTCAAGAACGGATCCCAGAATCCTTCGATGTTAGCGACGATTACCGGCTTGGTATGACGGCCGAGCTGCACCCAAGTGAGCTGCTCAACGAGTTCCTCAAGCGTGCCGATCCCACCGGAGAGCGCAACGAACCCATCTGAGCGCTCAAACATCAATCTTTTGCGCTCATGCATGTCCTGCGTCACGATCAGCTCGTCGACGTCGCGTAGCATTTGTTCTTTACGGGTGAGAAACTGAGGGATAATGCCGGTCACATGCCCGCCGTGGTCGAGCGTGGTGTGGGCGATGTCGCCCATGAGTCCTAAGTCTCCACCACCATAGACGAGGCCGATTTCGTGTTCTGCAAGGGCTTTCCCCAGAGTACGCGCCGCCGCTCGATAGGCGGGGCTTTTACCCACGCCGGATCCGCAATAGACGCAAATGTTGTGCACGACGCGAGCATCGGTTTTGTTTGAAATGGGCTGCTTGCTCATAGAGTGGGGTCCATCGATTTCGCCGTGGGGTTGGCCGCAGATCTATAGGGGTTCGGTCGCTCGGGTGCGACACCTGATCGTAGAACCAGCTACGGCTTATTTGGGGCTTGCGGCCGTAGAGTGCACAAAAATCCTATGGACCGTAGGGCTGACGCGCCGTTCACCGCGTGGGCGTTATCCTCGCTTGCGAACACACGATTGGCGCACTGGCCTACATGTGCTTATTTTGGGCAATGGACTTAGGTCAAATCTTCGAAAAGTTACGTAACCATAAGAAATAGCACGATAATATAGCGTGCGATCACCGGGGCCGAAACGCTATGACGGGTATCCGTTCCTCCTTCGTGCTATTGGCGACATTTACTGGGCTAGCCGCGGGTTCTGTTCAGGCGCAGGCTTCTCCCACGTCTGGAGGGTCTAGCGCAGTACAACGCATTGGAGATCAATCTGCGCGTCAACGCGAAAGCGTTGGCAACTTGCGCCGCCGTGCAGAGGATCTTGCCGGCGCTGCTTCAAAGCGCTTTTCCGATATTCTCTCGGAGCAAGAAGGCGACGCCCCGGTTCAGGACAAGGGTCGGGACGCAGGGGAGAAGAGCGCGCAACGCGCAAATGATCTAACGCTGATTCCAGTATGGGATTGGCTCGCCCGGGCCTCACGCGACTACGAAAATATTATCGTTGCCAAGCTCAAGAACCCTTCGGGCGAGGTTAAAATCGTGACGCCGCCAAGCCGTGTGGTGGCTCAAGCTGAGCTGCCGACAGCGCCGCCGGCGCAGATACCACCTCCGCCGCCGCCGGGGTGGGGTTCAATCATTGAAAACATCCGCGAGTGGCTGGCCCGCGCCCATCGCTCCTATCACAATGAAATCGTCAAGAAGCTCGTGCAGCCGCGGGATGGAGAAGATCCCTGGAAAGCGGTGGTGGAGGCCGAAGGCGAAGGTGGTCCACGTCCAACCGCGGAGGCAGGGACCTCGCCACCTGAGGCGGAGGCCCAGATCGACCCCAATACGGTAACTTTGCCGGCTGCAGAACAGCCCGCCACTCAAAAAGAACCGGCGCCCGCTACTGACCTAGCTGAGGCGGAAGACGAAACAGGGACCTCAGGCGGCGGTCCGGGGGCCGAGCCCAAACTCAATGCCGAAGAGGTCAAGCGACTCGCAGAAAAAGCAGAGGCTGAGCGTGAAGCGGAGAGGGACACGGAAGCCGAACGTCTTGCCGAGGAGGCCGACGTCAAGCGCAGCGCTGCGATAGAGGCGGAAAGAAAACGGCTGACCGATGAGGTGCAAGCCAAACGGCTTGCTGCGGAAGCCGAAGCTGAGAGCCTGGCCGAGGAATCAGAAGCCAAACGCAGAGCTGAGGAAGAGGCTGAGACTAAGCGTCTCGCAGAAAAAGCCGAAGCCGAGCGCAAGGCTGCGAGAGAAGCGGAGGCCAAGCGGCTGGCAGACGAGGCTGAAGCCAAACGCCTGGCCGAGGAATCAGAAGCTAAACGCAAAGCTGAGGAAGAGGCTGAGACTAAGCGCCTCGCAGAAGAAGCCGAAGCTGAGCGCAAGGCTGCGAGAGAAGCGGAGGCCAAGCGGCTAGCAGACGAGGTGCAAGCCAAACGGCTCGCTGAGGACGCAGAATCCAAACGCAAGGTTGAAGACGCGGAGGCGGAGGCAAGGCGCAGGACTGCGATGGAAGCGGAAGCCAAACGCCACGCTCAGGCAGCCAAAGCGTCACGGGTCGCCGAGTCGACTGCGGTGCCTCAGTCCGGCGACAGCCATGCGCCATCGGATACAGAGAAAACAGAACCGCCTCCAGTGCCCGTTGCCAAGGAACCAGCAAGCAACCGGCCAGCCAACGATCGGTTGCCTACGGCCGGCGCGGAAAAGCGTGTCTCGACCCCAAGCCGACCGCGGGCGAAGAGAAAGAAGGTGCGCGTCCGCAAGGCCAGTCTCCGCAAAAAGCGCGTACGCAAGAGCCGCTATCGCCGGCGTGCCGCAGGGGTACGATCGCGCACACGCGTTTATGCTTACAAGTCGCGCAGGAATCGGGCGCGTACGTCTCGCTACCGAAAAGACTGCTGGGGCCGTGGCGCAAAGCAAATCGCCCCGCGTAACGTCCACCGCAAACGCCATCGCGCGAGCGTTCACGGGCGAAGCGGCATGTATGTGGTTCGGCGTGGCGATACGCTGTGGGGAATTGCCAAGCGCCATTATGGCAAAGGGTCGAAGTATCGGCGTATTTATGGTGCGAACCGGCGCCGGATCCGCAACCCGAACCGCATTTATCCGCGCCAGCGCCTATATATTCCCGCGCTTAGGCGATAAACGCTGAGTCACGCTGGCCACGGTATTCGGCCGCAGATAGCATCGGTCACGAACCCAGGCCGGGGACACAGCGGCGCCCAGATTTCTGGGCGGCGTTGCGCTGCCACTGGCGCCCAAGTTCTCCATCAAAGCAGGTCATATGCGTTTTCTTCCCCCTCTTCTGGATGGCTCCAATGACGACAAGAGCGTGAATGAAGCTCCGATTGTTTCTGCGCGGGCAGACCATTGGATCGTGCTCCGGGGGCTTCTGCCCTTCGTATGGCCGCAGGGGCGCCCTGACCTTCGTGCGCGCGTCGTGTTGGCCTTTGCGGTGCTGCTGCTCGCAAAGCTTGTGACGGTAGCTATCCCGATTTTCTACAAGAATGCGACAGACCAGCTTGCCGCTCAGATTGGTGTGACGTCGATAACGACAGGGCAGGGAATTGCACTAGGCGTCGGCGCGCTGATCCTCGCTTACGGCACGGGTCGCGTACTAATGATGGTACTGAACCAGATCCGTGACGTTATCTTCACCGAAGTCGGTCAGAACGCAGTCCGTGAGTTAAACAATCGCACCTTCGCCCACCTGCACCGCTTGTCGCTACGCTTCCATCTGGAACGGCACACGGGGGGGGTATCACGCATTATCGAGCGTGCGATCAGGGCCATCGAGTTGATCATTCGCATGGGCATCCTGAACGTGGTGCCAACCGTGCTAGAGCTGATGCTCATCTCGGGCATTCTTTTCTACTACTTCGACTGGCACTACGTGGTGATCGTGCTGACCATGGTGGCCATCTACCTTTCGTTCACTTTTGCCGCAAGCGAGCGCCGCATGATCATTCGGCGCGAGATGAACGAAAGCGATACCGACGCCAACACCAAGGCGATCGACAGTCTTTTGAACTATGAGACAGTCAAATATTTTGGAAACGAAGAGCTTGAGGCGCGACGTTTCGATACGTCCATGGCCCGATACGAAAGGGCAGCGATTAGAACGTACCAATCCCTCGCTGTGCTCAATTCGGGCCAGTCGCTGATTTTCACCGCGGGCATGACCGCTTGCATGATTTTGGCTGCGCGCGGCGTCATCGCTGGTTCGCACACCATCGGCGAGTTTGTGATGATCAACGCCCTGATGATCCAGCTCTACATGCCGTTGAACTTCATGGGCATGGTCTACCGGGAAATCAAACAAGGCCTCGTCGACCTGGAAACGATGTTTGCGCTGCTCCAGGTCGATCCCGAGATTAAGGACAAGCCCGGTGCCAAGCCTCTTACTGTTACGAAGGGCGATATCCGTTTTGAGAATGTCAGCTTTTCTTACGAGCCCGACCGGGAGATCCTGAAGGATCTCTCTTTTGAGGTGCCGCCCGGAAAGATGGTTGCGATCGTCGGGCCTTCGGGTGCGGGAAAATCGACGATCAGCCGTATTCTCTTCCGGTTCTATGACATTCAATCAGGCCGCGTGACCATAGACGGTCAGGACATCCGCGACGTGACGCAGAAGAGTCTGCGGGCGCAGATGGGTGTCGTGCCTCAGGACACGGTGCTGTTTAACGACACGATATTCTACAACATCAAGTATGGCCGCCCCGACGTAACCGAGCAGGAAGTCTACGATGCGGCCAAGCACGCTCAGATTGACGCGTTCATTCGTGGGCTGCCGCAAGCCTATCAAACCATGGTGGGCGAGCGCGGGTTGAAGCTGTCGGGCGGCGAGAAGCAGCGCGTCGCGATCGCTCGCACGATTCTCAAGGCGCCCCCGATCCTCATCCTCGATGAGGCAACGAGCGCTCTTGATAGCCATACGGAGAAGGAAATCCAGGATGCGCTCGATCGGGTCGCGCGTGACCGTACCACGCTGGTCATTGCGCACCGTCTTTCGACCATCGTTCACGCTGACACCATTCTGGTGCTCGAAAAGGGCCGGTTGGTGGAGCAGGGGACGCATGCGGAGTTGATCGCCAGGGGTGGTCTCTATGAGAGCCTGTGGACGCGCCAGCGCCAAGCAGAGAAGGCGCGTGAGGAGCTTGCTCATGCGCTCGAGGAAGCGGAGCTGGCCGGAGCGTTGCGGCCTGAGGACACGAAGCTTGAGCCCGTAAAGTAGCTCAGGACCCAAAGCAAAAATCTCGCACGTGGATCGTTTTGTCCGGCGCTATACTGGCGCCCGGGAGGCATCTATTTCATGTTGGGGCAACTCGTAGCGTGGCTTGGAACGCAATCGCGGCGGTTGGCGCGCGCACTTGGCATCTTGGTTGTCTTTGCAGTGCGTGCCGCCGGCGCCATCTGGAGCGTTGTGCGTGTCCCGCTGATTGGCGTGCTCAAGGTTCTCGCCGCGCTCATCGTGATATTCGAGGAGTGGGGCTGGCGCCCGCTTTCGACCCTTCTTGGGCAGCTTGCTCGCTTTCCTGTCTGGGCGCGTGCCGAGCTGTGGGTTGCTGGTCTGCCGCCCTATGGCGCGCTCGTGGTGCTGGCCTTACCGAGCGCGATCCTGTTCCCGACCAAACTCATCGGCGTCTATCTGTTCGCCATAGGACAGGTGGTGACGGCAACCGTGCTGCTTATCGCCGCAAAGCTTGCCAGCACGGCCTTGATTGCGCGCATTTTCACTCTGACCAAACCGGCTCTGATGCAGATCGAATGGTTCTCGCGCGCCTATAACGCCTTTGTACCGTGGCAGGAGGCGATGTTTGTTTGGCTACGCTCATCGGCGATTTGGCGCTATGGCCGCGTCATCAAACGGAGGGTGAAGAACTTCGCACGGCGTTCGTGGGCACACTGGCGGCCAAGGCTGCTCGCGGCCTGGGCCATTCTGAGGCCGAGAGCCGCGACTCTGTGGCTACAGATTCAGCACAATGCGCGCAAGGCCGGTGTGCGCACTTACAAAGCGAGCAAGATCCTGCTCCAGCGTTTGCGTAAGCCGGACTTCTAGAGCCTGATCGTTTCACTTGGAAACACTTGAGTCGCGTCCAAGTGAAACGTGAATCAGTCTCTACACTTTTGATTTAGAGTAAGATTCACGTTCTTGTTGGAGACCTCCCGGGCGAAGGCCAAGTGATTCCATCAAGAACGATCTTGCTCTAAGTCACGGGCCAAAGCGCCCAAATGTATGCGGCATAGAATGTGAGCAGAACCAGACCCTCCAATCGCACGACCCTGTAGCCTGTGCGTGCAAACGTAAGCAGCAGCACTGCGGCCCCAACCATCACGAGATTGTCGAAGTGCGCAATGCGAACCGGGACGTCCGTTGGAGCGATTAACGCGGTTGTGCCTCCGATGGCCAGGATGTTGTAGATATTGGAGCCCAAGATGTTGCCAAGCGCCACGTCGGAATGTTTGCGCAGCGCAGCGACCAGCGATGTCACGATCTCCGGCATTGATGTGCCGATGGCGACGATCGTCAGCCCGATTACCGACTCTGAGATGTTGAACTGGTGTGCAAGACTCACCGCCCCGTTCACCAGGATCGTGCCGCCGCCGATCAAGATGCCGATGCCGGCGATCGCCATAATCAAGGTCTTGACGATGGCAGCGCGCGCGGCCACCGCTTCGTCGCTGGTGCGATCGTGCACGCTGTCGCGCAGATTGCTGTAGGCCTCCGCCTTCTCATAAACTGATGTATGGCCCTTCTTCCACGTTTCCCACTCCGCAGTCTCCTGCCGGTAGGCGTATGTCAGATAGAGGCCCAGCAGCGTGAGGAAGCTAACGCCGACGATGCGGTCGAGCGTATAGAAGTACGCAATCAAGGAAAATGCGACCGAGATGGCGAGTACAAAAAGGCCGTCGCGTTTGATCGCCGACTTGCGCATTGCGATCGGTGTGATGAGCGCAGCAAGTCCAAGCACGAGCAAAGTGTTGGCGATGTTCGAGCCGACAAAGTTACCGACTGCGATGCCGGGGGCTCCGACACGCGCAGCCTGCACGCTGGTGACGAGCTCGGGCATTGATGTGCCAAAACCTACAAAGGTGAGCCCGATGATCAGCGGCGAGATGCCAAGAGCTTCGGCGAACGATACTGAGCCGCGTACGAGAAGCTCTCCACCAATGGTGAGCAGGAGGAAGCCTCCGAGCAGCATGAAGACGTCGGTCACTTGAGAGTCCCTCTGGTCAAAGTCGGTGGGAGGCTAGATGAATAAGCCAGGTGTGAACACGGTTTGAAGCGCCCCCTGGCCAGTCCTCATACAACGTTGAGGGCAACGGTTTCGACGACCTTGGCACCAGAATCGTCGAGCCAGGTCATTTCGATGGCGCCAGGACCGGGAACCTTCAGGTAGAAGCCGATATAGGGGTTAGCGGCAATACCAGGCCCGAGGTCTGCGGAAAAGACGAGCCTGCCTTCGAACGTGGCGGTGAACGTGTGGATGATGTCTCGCGCGATCGTTTTACCGCTAGCGTCCTTACGGTTGCCCGTTTCCATGATGTGGGTGGCGAGCGTCTTTATCTCGATCACTTCACCCACCTTGGCGCTTTCGGGGATCTTTATGCGCGGAGGTTTTTTCATCGCATCATCGCTTTCAAACTAAATTCCACAGCCGCCAATCTTCACGTCGACGTTACGCCCGCTCATCAGAAACGTCCCATCGCTCAGCTCGGCGATGGCAATGACTTCCTGTGTCCTTGCCAGTCGCATGCGGCTGGTGACGCGCGCTTTGCCCGACAACAATGTGAAGTGGTAGGTCGCAACGTCAGCACGCGGATTAGCAGTCGAGAGCAGGTGAATCGCCTTGACGTGGTTCTCCTCGGTCATTGGGCTTTCCACCGCAAGTGAAAGCGGGACGTAGTCGCCGTTCTCGACTGCTTCGGGAAAATTCATTTCGATCCCGCCGCTTACAGGCTTGGCGTCGTCGAGTAAGGCTTTGAGGGTAGCCTTAAACTGAGCACTTTTCTCTCCCGCACTTGCCTCGGGAATAGTTCGCAGGAACGCGGCAACGAGTGTTACCGCGCCCGCGCCCAGCAAGACATCTCGGCGCCCAATAACCCTGACACGTTTACGGTTCATCATTGCGGGATTGCCCGGTGTAGTTACTGTCCCCAACGATACCGGGAACAACCAGCCAGGAACAGGGCACCATGTCGAAACTTGATCGCAGAGAATTTGGGCAACTCATCGGCGGGGCAGGGCTCACTGCGGCAAGCTCGATACTCTTCGGGAATATGGTGATCGCCAAGGGGGCAGCTAAGGTTGTGGTTATTGGCGGCGGTGCCGGCGGGGCCAGTGTTGCCCGCATTCTCAAAAGCGAGGATGCGCAACTCGACGTCACGCTCATAGAAACGCACCCCATCTATACGACGTGCTTCAACTCGAACCACTACCTTGGCGGCTTTCGGACGTTTGCGTCCCTGCAGCATTCCTATGACGGGTTGCGCAAACTTGGCGTCAACGTGGTCATCGACACCGCAAGCGATATCGATGCTGCTAAGAAGACCGTAACACTCAAAAGCGGCAGTGCGCTCAAATATGACCGGCTGGTGCTCTCGCCCGGCATCGGTTTCAAGTTCGACACGATCGAAGGATACTCGCCCGCGGCTGCCCAGATCATGCCACACGCTTGGACGGCTGGCGCACAGACGCTGCTTCTGATGCAACAGCTTGAGGCGATGGACGATGGTGGCGTTGTCGTTATGACGGTTCCCGGGAACCCCTATCGCTGCCCGCCCGGACCTTACGAACGCGCGTGCATGATCGCGCACTTCCTCAAAACGAAAAAGCCGAAGTCCAAGCTCGTTATTTTCGATGCCAAGCGAACGTTCTCCAAGCAGGCCGCATTCGAGGAGGCGTTCCGCACGTACTACGATGACATCATCGACCTCAATCTCACCAATGAGATCGACGATTTCCGCGCGGTGAAGGTCGATCCGCAAACCATGGAGGTCGTCACCGAGGCAGGTATACGCATCAAAGCGAACGTGGCCAACATCATACCCGCGCAGAAGGCGGGTGACTTGGCGCACAAGGCGGGCTGTACGGACGGCGACTGGTGCCCCGTAGATCCGGTGCGTTTCACCTCGACCAAGTTAGAAGACGTCTACGTGCTGGGCGATTCATCGATCGCGGCCGAAATGCCGAAGTCGGCGTTCTCTGCCAACAGCCAAGCGAAAGTCGTGGCCGCCGACATTCTTGCCGATCTTTCGGGTGCAAAGAGATTTTCGCCGCGTTTCCGCAACACATGCTGGTCGCTACTCGCCGCCGCCGACAGCATCAAGATTGGCGCGAGCTATCGTCCGGCCGAAAAGGACGGCAAAGCGCTCCTTGCGGCGAGCGGGGGCTTCGTATCGCAAAGATCGGAGAGCGCCGAGGTTCGTAAGCAGAACTACCTCGAAAGCATCGCCTGGTATCACGCGATCATTCTCGATGCCTTCAATGAGAGCGCGCGGGGAACACCCAAAGGCTAGCTGCTCATTATTTCAGTTCTGCGTCACTACCCCCGGCAGGTAGCGAACCGAAGTAGGCTGCCAGCGCCGCCATCTGTTCGTCATCCAGCGACTTCGCCACGGAGATCATAACCTGGTTCGTCTTGCGCCCGTCGCGGTAGGCCGTGAGCAATGCGGCGAACTCGTCCAGGGTCTTGCCGAGAATGGAGGGAATGGCACTGGGTGCCCCATCGAGGCGGTGACAGGACGTGCATTCCCCGGCGAGGTGCCGGCCGTAGGCCTTTAGCTCTTCCAGATCCCCGCCCATCGCCGCAATCGCCATCGTGAGCGCCGAGGTGGCCATTACCAGACAGCCCGTCCTGGTCATGTTGTCGCTTTCCTCAATTTTGGCCCCTCGCGCTCTTGCCCAAAAGTGGTGGGGGTTCGTCGCCCGGGTCTCTCGCGGCCGGGAGAAACTTGTTATAATGGACACACCTTTTTGGAGCGGGCATGGTGGCGTCGGGCCGCCCCGCTCACAGCCTAATGGACCCCTTTTCAAACAAACGTTAACCTTTTACGCCAACGAAATGTGCCGCGATCTATCTTGTTGCGAGTCCCTATGCGCGGCTTGGGCACGACCTGCGGAGGCACTATAGGATGGTCGAGCTGCTTGTTTTTCTTGCGCTGGTGGTAGCCGGCATCGTCGCGCTCGGCATGTACAAGGCGCCGTTGTGGGCGTGGGCCCTGGGCGCTGTGGCCGCGGCCATCGTTTGGCAGTCAGGGGTCAGCGGCACCGTGAGCGATCCCTCACCCGGCCTCATTGGCTACCTTTTCTGGCTTATTGCTATCGTCTTCGGCCTGCTGGCCGTGCCGGCAATCCGCCGTGCCGTGCTGATCGCACCGGCATTCAAGTTCATCAAGGGCATGATGCCCAAGATCTCCGACACAGAGCGTCAAGCACTGGAGGCGGGCACCGTCGGTTTCGACGCGGAGCTGTTTTCGGGAACGCCGGACTGGGACAAGCTGAGATCCGTCGCACCCGTTGTGTTGACGTCCGAAGAGCAGGCATTCCTCTGCGGCCCGACGGAAGAGCTCTGCGGCATGATCAACGATTGGCAGATGCGCCATACCGAGGCGGAGGTTCCCGAGGACATCTGGGACTACGTCAAGAAGCACGGCTTCCTCGGGATGCTCATCTCCAAGGAACATGGCGGCCTTGGATTCTCGGCCCAGGCGCAATCGCTCATCATCGGCAAGATTGCCTCGCGCTCCCCTGACGTTGTCACCATCGTTATGGTGCCGAATTCGCTGGGGCCAGGTGAGCTGATAGAGAAGTACGGCACCAAGGAACAGATGGCGCACTACCTGCCGCGCTTGGCGGCCGGTGAGGAGGTTCCCTGCTTCGCCTTGACTGGTCCGACGTCGGGCTCCGACGCGGCGACCATGCGTGACATCGGTATCGTCACGCGCGGCCAGCACGACGGCAAGGATGTCGTCGGCATCCGCCTGACATGGGATAAGCGCTACATCACCCTGGGCCCCGAGGCGACGCTGCTTGGTCTCGCGTTCCGGCTGTTCGATCCGGACAAAATCCTGGGCAAGGGCGAGAACATCGGTATCACCGTCGCGATGATCCCGACGACGCATCCCGGCGTCAATATCGGCCGCCGGCATTTGCCTTCTGGCAACGCATTCCCCAACGGTCCCAACTGGGGCAAGGACGTTTTCATTCCTATCGATTGGGTGATCGGCGGCGAGAAGATGGTGGGCCAGGGTTGGCGCATGCTGATGGAGTGCCTGTCGGCTGGTCGCGCCATATCGCTGCCGTCCTCGGCGACCGCGGGCGCCAAGGCGTTGCTGCGTTTTACCAGCGCCTATGGGCGTATTCGCAAACAGTTCGGATTGCCCGTGGCGCGCATGGAAGGCATCGAGGAGCCGCTGGCACGCATGATCGAGAATGCCTACGTCTGTGAGGCGGCGCGCGGCGTGACGGCTGCCATGGTTTCACGCGGCGAGCGCCCCTCGGTGCTTTCGGCCTTGATGAAGTACCAGACGACGGAGCGTTTGCGCCAGTCCGTCAACGATGCCTTCGATGTGCACGGCGGCCGCGCCATTTGCGATGGGCCGTCGAATTACCTGCAATCGGTCTACCAGATGGTTCCCGTCTGTATCACGGTGGAAGGCGCCAATATCCTGACGCGCACGTTGATCACCTTTGCGCAAGGCGCACTGCGTTCGCACCCCTATCTCTTCGACGAGATTCATGCCGCCCAGGACCTGGATAGCGAGCGCGGACAGGAAAAGTTCGAGAAGGCTTTTGGCGACCACATCGCGTTCTCAGTCTCAAATGCGTGCGGGGCCTTCTTCCACAATCTCACAGGCGGCCACTTCGGCGCCCAGCCTGAGCATTCCGCCGGCCAGGCGCAATGGTATCGCCAACTTGGACGCGCGAGCCGCAACTTTGCCTTCGTCGCGGACGTGACCGTTGTCATTCTTGGCGGCGGTCTCAAGACAAAGCAAAAGCTTACGGGACGCTTGGCCGACGCACTCTCGGAGCTCTTCTTTGTCGCGTGTGTTTTGAAGCGCTTCGAGGATGACGGTAAGTTGTCGAGCGACAAGGATATCGTGGCTCTGGCCGCGGCCAATGGGCTTTTCCGCTTCCAAGAGGCAATGTGCGGCGTCATTGACAACTTCCCCGTTGCGCCATTGCGGTGGTTGATGCGGACTGTGGTCTTCCCACTGGGCCGTCCTTACCGGCCTGCGAGCGATGACCTGGGCCACCGCGTGGTCAGGCTTGTGCTGCAGGTACCCGAGGTGCGTGATCGCCTCACGTGTCATATCTACGTCTCGCAGGACGTCGAGGATCCGACGGGACTGTTGGAAGTCACGCTCAAAAAAGTGGTTGCGTCGGAGGCGGCGGAGAAGAAGCTTGAACGCGCAATTCGAGCTGGGACCGTGCGCCGCTATCATGGCATGGACTGGATCGGAGACGCGATCGCCAAGGGGATCTTGACTGAGAGTGAGGGCCAGCTGCTGCGCGAGGCTGAAGCACTCACTGCTCGCGTCATTGCCGTCGACGATTTCGATCCTACGGAGGTGAAGCCCCATTACGTGAAGGTGGGGCACAATTCGCGCCGCGCGGAAAGCGCTGCGGCAGAGTAAAACTCAGCTAGAAGGTCCCCTGGTCGCTCAAGTGTGTGTCGCAATCGAGCAGGGCACCCCGCAAAGAGGTCCGTGAATGTTCAAAGCAGTATCGAAGCCGTTGCCCGAGCTGAAAGACTGGAAATATTTCGTCGATCAATGGGGTATCGCGTGGGCCGCGTTCGATCGCGACGGTGAGAGCCAAAATTCGCTGGGCCGCCGCCCGCTCGAAGAACTAATGGAAATCGTCCAGAACGTTGAGCAGGGCGCGCGCAAGCGCGAAATCCGCGGCCTCGTCATTTCCTCTGCCAAACCGCGCGGCTTTATTGTGGGGGCTGACATCCGCGAGTTCGAAGACCTTGCCACCCAGATTGATGTCATCGACAAACTGCGGCCGGTGAATGCCCTATTCGACCGCATCGAGCGTTTGCCCGTGCCGGTCGTGGCAGCGATCAACGGCTTCTGCTTAGGCGGCGGCCTCGAGTTGGCCCTGGCGTGCCACTATAGAATTGCGACCCGCGATCCTGGGACGCGCCTCGGATTCCCAGAGGTCAAACTCGGCATTTTCCCCGGCTTCAACGGTACGGCACGTTCTATCCGTCAGGCTGGGGCGCTGTCGGGTATGCAGGCTATGCTGACCGGTAAGATGATGAGCGCGTCGGCGGCGCGTGCAGCAGGTTTTGTCGATCAACTTGTTGAAAGCCGTGGCACGCTACTCTGGGCGGCACGAAAAGCAGTTCTGAGAAAGCGTAAATCGAAGCCTGCAGGTTATGCGATGGCTTCGCTCACGCTGTGGCCGATACGGGGGCTGCTCGCCAATCGCATGCGCCAAGAAACGAAAAAGAAGGTGCGCGAGGATCACTATCCCGCGCCCTTCCGCCTTATCGATCTATTTGAGCGCCATGGCGGCAATGAAGAGGCGATGAAAGCGGCTGAGACGCGCGCCTTTGCGCCGCTCATGGTCTCCGATCAATCACGTAACCTGCGCCGCGTGTTCCAGCTCTCTGAGCTGTTGAAGGGGCAGGCGCCAAAGAGGTTTGGCTGGCGCCCGCAGCGCGTCCACGTTGTTGGTGCCGGCACGATGGGTGCCGATATCGCCGGCTGGTGTGTTGTCTCCGGTATGGAGGTGACACTGCAAGACATCTCGCCAGAGCAGATTGAGAAAGGTATTGCCGCGCAGGGCAAACTTTTCGCGCGTAAATTTAAGACCTCGGCCCAGCGCGATGCGGCCAAGGCGCGGCTCATTGCCGATCCCAATGGCGAGGGGCTTGACCGCGCTGACGTCGTGATCGAGGCGATCGTGGAAAACCTGGAAATCAAGCAGAAGGTACTCACCGAAATCGAGGGCAAGATCAAGTCTGATGCCCTATTGGCGACCAATACATCCTCGCTGCAGATCGAAGACATTGCCAAAGGGCTCCCCGACCCTGGACGCCTCATTGGGCTGCACTTCTTCAACCCTGTCGCACTCATGCCCTTGGTGGAGGTGGTACGTGGCGATTCCAGCCGCGAGGACGAAATTAAGCGCGGCGCCGCCTTCGTAACGGCGATCGACAAATTCCCGCTTATCACGAAGAGCGTGCCCGGCTTTTTGGTCAACCGCGTGCTTACGCCCTATATGTTTGGCGCCATGCATCGGCTGGAGAAGGGCGAAGACAAGGAGCGCATCGACGAGGCCGCACGCACATTTGGTATGCCCATGGGCCCAATCGAGCTGGCCGATTCCGTTGGCCTCGATGTGTGCGCCCACGTTGCCAAGATACTCGGTTACCCTTCTGAGGACTCAAAGCTTGAACGGCTCGTGGCCGAAGGAAAGCTGGGCAAGAAGACGGGCGAGGGCTTCTACGTGTGGAAGAAGGGTAAGATTGAAAAGTCAGACGAAACATTCGACAAGGCTGCAATGGAGCGGCTTGGGCGTGAGCTGGTCGAGCCCATGATCGTGGAGGCGCAAAGGAGCCTTGATGAGCATGTGGTCGAGACTGCCGATCTGGTGGATGCGGGCCTGATTTTCGGTACGGGTTTTGCGCCGTTCCGGGGCGGGCCTTTGCACTACAAGGCGAGCGAGGCCGGCGGCGCGACGGCCCGCGCAGCAGCTGAATAGTTGAGTTACGCGACTGACGGTCGCCCTTAAGTTTGGGAGCTTTAGTTCATGCAGCGAATAATGAGGCGGGTTGCAGTTATCGGCGGGGTGCGTATCCCCTTTTGCCGCTCCAACACCTTCTATGCGGATCTATCCAATCTCGAAATGATGACCGGTGCACTCAACGCGCTCGTCAATCTCTACAAGCTCAAAGGCCAACATATCGACGAGGTCGTCGGTGGCGCCGTCGTCACACATTCGAAAGACTTCAATCTGACGCGCGAGGCCGTGCTCGGTACGACGCTTGCAGCCTCGACGCCCGGCATCACGATGATGCAGGCGTGCGGGACGAGCTTGCAGGGTGGTCTTGGCTCCGCGGCCAAGATTGCGACCGGCGAGATTGAATGCGCCATCTCTGTCGGCTCAGATACGACGTCAGACGCGCCCATCGTGATCTCAAGAAAGCTGGCGCAGCGCTTGACGAAGGTGGCTCAGCAAAAGTCGATGCTCGACAAGATTAAGCTCTTTAAGGGCTTTTCGCCCGGCGAGCTCGCACCGAAACCGCCTTCCGTTGCAGAGCCGCGCACAGGGCTCACTATGGGCGAGCACTGCGAGCTGATGGCGCAGGTTTGGGACATATCGCGTGCAGACCAGGACGAATTTGCGCTGGAAAGCCATAAGAAGGCAGCAGAGGCCTATCGCTCTGGCTACATGGACGATCTGGTGACGCCTTTCTCAGGCGTGTTTCGCGACAACAACATTCGCAAAGATGCGACTATGGAAAAGCTCGCCTCGCTCAAGGCGGCGTTTGAGAAGTCAGAGCGGGGCACGCTGACGGCCGCCAACTCTACGCCGCTGACCGACGGCGCCGCAGCCGTTCTTCTCGCATCGGAAGAGTGGGCCAAGAAACATGGGCTCCCTGTGCAGGCCTACTTGAGGTGGTCTCAAGCCGCTGCCAACGATTTCGTCGGCGGCGATGGATTGCTCATGGCGCCGACCATTGCCGTCTCCAAAATGCTCGACCGCGCCGGCCTAAAACTTCAGGACTTCGACTTCTACGAAATCCACGAGGCGTTCGCTGCTCAGGTGCTGGCGACGCTGAAGGCGTGGGAGGACTCCGAGTACTGCAAATCCAATCTCGGCAGGCCTGAGCCACTGGGGTCTATCGATCGCTCGAAGCTCAACGTGAAGGGCTCTTCAATCGCCTTCGGTCATCCTTTTGCTGCGACCGGTGCGCGCATCATGGCCAATCTCGCCAAACTCTTGAGCGAACAAGGTGGACGCGGCCTCATCTCCATTTGCACCGCTGGCGGCATGGGGGTCGCGGCCATCATGGAGAGCAAGGACGCGGCCGAATTGCATCAAGCGGCTTGATCTTGAGTGTCCCCGATGCCAGACCCTGCGGGCCTGACACAGACTTAAGACGGGGCGGTTGCGCCAATGAGCACCAAAAAGGAAGCGCGCCAGCTTGAGGCGGCGAAGGGACTTGCCAGTGAGCTGGCTACCAAGCTCAATCTCAATGCTTCGCTGCGGCTTTGGGATGGTTCGCTGACGCCGCTTGGCGACAACGTCACCGGCCCTTTTGTCTTAAGCATCGCCGGGCCAGGCGTTATTGGCTCGCTCCTGCGTCGGCCGACGCTCGACAATTTCATCCGTCACTACGTCGACAAAGGGATCGATTTCTCCGGCGGCACGATCGTTGACTTTGGCTCTCAGCTCAATCGTGGCGGGCGTAATGTGAAGCTCAAGGGTCGCGAAGCCCTTAATCTGGCGGCCAAGCTTGTGCCGTTTCTACTGGCGCGCGGCGACGATGCCCTCGAAGACCAGGGCTTCGAGGGCGAAATCACTGGGCGCAGGCGCAAGACGACCGACAACAAGGACTTCATCCAGTTCCACTACGATCTTTCCAACGAATTCTATGCGCTCTTTCTTGATCCCGAGATGGTCTACTCCTGCGCCTATTATACGGACTGGCAGAACGACATCGCGCAGGGGCAGATCGACAAGCTGGAAATGATCTGCCGCAAGCTGCGATTGAAGCCTGGTGAGCGTTTTCTCGACATCGGCTGCGGTTGGGGCGGGCTCATATGTCACGCGGCGAAAGCCTACGGCGTTACTGCTCACGGCATCACACTCTCGCAAGCCCAGCTCGATTACGCGCGCGAGAAGGTGAAGCGGCTGGGGCTTGAGGACAAGGTGACGTTCGAGCTGAAGGACTATGCCGCTATGAGCGGCCGTTTCGACAAGATCGCCTCTATTGGCATGTACGAACACATCGGCCTCAAGAGCATCCCAACGTATATGCAGAAAATGCGCTCGCTTCTTTCAGAGGATGGGCTCTTTCTCAATCACGCCATTGCGCGTCGAGCACCGAGGAAGGGCTGGCTGAAGAAAAGGCTGCGTCCGGAGCAGCGCGCCATTGCCAAGTACATCTTTCCCGGCGGTGAGCTGGACGACATAGGCCGTTCCATTGTCGCCATGGAGCGCGCGGGCTTCGAAATACAGGACGTCGAGGCGTGGCGTATGCATTATGCGCGCACATGCAAGCTGTGGTGCGAGCGCCTGACAGCCGAGCGCGAGCGCGCCATCTCTTATGTAGGCGAAGAGAAATATCGCATTTGGGTGGCTTACCTGGCCGGCGTCTCGCTCGCGTTCTCGCGGGGTACGCTGCGCATCTTTCAGACCCTTGTCTCCAAGTCGGCCAAGGGCCCACCGGCGCTACCGCCGACCCGCGCTGACCTTTACCGCTAGCCTAGAGCCTGATCGTTTCACTTGGACGCACTTGAGCCGTTCCAAGTGAAACGTGAATCAGTCTCTACACTTTTGATTTAGAGCAAGATTCACGTTCTTGGTGGAAACCTCTCTGGCTTGGCGAGCGATTCCATCAAGAACGATCTTGCTCAAGGCGCTCAACTGCGCAACGCCTTTTCGCGCTCGGCCTCCTCGGCCTTGAGCTCCTTCTTGGAAAGCTTGCCGATTATGGTTTTTGGCAGCGCATCGCGGAACTCGATCACGGCCGGCATCTCGATCTTGGAGATCAGCGGTTTTAGATGCTCGAGAATATGTTCCTCGGTCGCAGCTATCCCCTCCTTGAGTTTGATAAATGCCTTGGGTGCCTCGCCTCGCTTCTTATCCTTGATGCCGATGACCGTGACCTCCTCGACGGCTGCGTGCTCGTAGATGGCTTCCTCGATGCGGCGGGGATAGACGTTAAAGCCGGAGCAGATGATGAGGTCCTTGATGCGGTCCTCGATATAGAAGAATCCCTCCTCGTCCATGCGCGCCACATCGCCTGTGCGCAGATATTCCCCGACGAATTGCTCAGCCGTTTCTTCTGGCCGCTTGTAATATCCCAGCATCACCTGAGGCCCCTTGATGCAGATCTCGCCTTTCTCGCCCTGCGGCACCTCCTTCGTGCGATCGGCCAGATCCCGCAGCGACAGGATCGTCCCAGGAAGAGGCAGACCGATCGATCCGGGCTTCACGGGTCCATTGAGGGGATTGCAAGTGGCGACAGGCGAGGTTTCCGAAAGGCCGTAACCCTCGACGACTTTGCAACCCGTCATGGCCTCAAACTGCTGTTTGATCTCAACGGGCAACGCGGCGCCCCCCGAAATGCAAAACTTAAGCGAGGAGAGGTCGAAGCTCTTGATTTTGGGATGGTTCATAATCGCGTTGAAAAGCGTGGGTACGCCCGGCATCACAGTCGGCTTCGTTTTGGTGATCAGACGCAGCGACTCATCGAGCGCGAAGCGCGGCATGATGATGATCTCGGCAGCCTTTGCGATCCCAAAATTCATCACGACCGTCAGCGCGAAGACATGGAAGAAGGGCAGCAATCCCAGAACGCGCTCTTCACCTAAAATAAGCTCAGGCGCCCAGGCGGACACCTGCTGTACGTTTACATAGACATTGGCATGGGTGAGCATCGCGCCCTTGGGCGTCCCCGTGGTCCCGCCAGTGTACTGCAACACGGCGACGTCGCTTAAGGGATCGATGGCAACGCGTTTGGGTTTGTCCACACCTGAGAGCAGGTCCACTTCGAGGATGATGCGCTCGCGAACCGGCGATGCGAGCGGGCGGGCAATCGCCTTGGATTTGAAGAGCCTGAAGAGAACCGCCTTGGTTCCCGGTAGCATTGCGGCAAACGAGCAAACGATGGCACGCGGCAGCGCGCCGGATTGAAGTAAAGCGTCGACCTTCTCGAACAGGGCCTTCAAATCAAACGTCACCATCAAGTCGGTGTCGCTGTCCTTAATCTGGTCGGCAAGCTCTCTCACCGTGTAGAGGGGGTTGTAGTTGACCACGGTGCCACCAGCCTTCAGCACCGCAAAAAAGTAAATGATAAAGGTCGGGGAGTTAGGCATGAAGAGGCCGACTTTGGTCCCTTTGCCGACGCCGATGCGTTGCAGCGCTGCCGCGGTGCGATCGACGAACTCTCCTATCTCCGCATAGGTCAGCTTTTTGCCGAGGAAATTCGTGCACGTGAGATTACCGAACTTCGCCACCGTGTCGTCGAGGAGAGTATAAAACGGCGCGATTGTCAGCGGCATATGCCAGTCAACACCTTCGGGGTATTGCCTGAGCAATGGCAGCGAGGATTCAGTTCCTGCGGCCGGCGCGTCAACGGGGGCTTTGGTCGTCATGCTAAGGCTGGTCCCGAGGCTCCTACTTAAGGCCAAGCGCCCTGGCGGGTCTGTGTCATTCTGGGAATGGGTTCCGGAGGTAACATGGCGTTGAGATCTGCCGTGATATTGAACACCCTAACAGGGGCC
>JAUWCP010000193.1 GCA_030609245.1 Hyphomicrobium sp. | reverse complement strand
GCAAGATCGTCTCCCGAGGGGGTGGGCGATATCCGAGTGAAGAGCGCGGCCTGTTGGTCTTGAAGCGCGGTCAACACCCGCGACCTACTGCTCCCTGAACGCACGCGTGATCTGATCGGTCAGGGGCTTGACCAGATAGGAGAGCACCTTGCGATCGCCGGTCTTGACGAAGACTTCGACCGGCATGCCGGGCTGAAGCGCGACATCTCCAAGACGGGAAACCTCCTCAGCGGACATGGCCACCCGGATCGTATAGTAGCTCACCCCCGTACGTTCCTCCGTCGTGATGTCGGCCGATATGCGGTTCACCGTCCCGGTGATCTCCGGCGTCGTCCTTTGATTGAAGGCGGAAAAGCGCAACATGGCCGTCTGGCCTAAGTGCAACTGATCGATGTCTTGAGGGGGCACCCTGGCCTCAACCGTCAAGTTATCGGCTTTGGGGACGATCAGCATGATCGCTTCGCCAGGGCTGATCACGCCCCCCACCGTATGGGCGGTTGACTGATGCACGACGCCGGCTTGGGGCGCGCGGATGTCGATGCGCTTCAGCTGATCTTCTGCGGCCACCTTGCGTTCAACGGATTCGCCGATCTTGGCGTCGATCTCGCTCAGCTCTCTGGCGACCTCGCTTGCCAAATCCCGATCGATTTGAATGATCTCCAGTTCCGTCTCGGCAATTCTGGCCTTAGAGCGCACGATCGCCGAGATCAAAGTTCCCTTCTCGCCCTCAACGCGCGTTGCCGCACGCTCTAGTTCCGTCATCTTGGTGATGGGCACCAAATTTCGCTTAAACAGTTTGCGCGCGCCTTTGAGTTCACGTCCGATGAGTTCGATCTCCCGGGACTTGGCGCCTGACTGGGCCATCAGGCCCACGATCTCTTGATTGAGCTGCGCGATGCGTTGGGCCATCTGCGCTTTTTGGCCGACCCGTGCCGCCTGGCGCAGATCAAACAGGCGCTGCTCGCCCGCAACCACATGCGCCACTTGCTCATCACTCGCACGCGCAGCAAGCTCAGCAGGCACGATCATGGCGTCGGCTCCATCGCGTTCGGCCTCAAGCCGCGCCTTGCGCGCGGTAAGCTGCGTCAAGTTTTTGGTGACGATGGCGAGGCTGGCGCGGGTGATCGTGTCATCAAGACGCACGACGACGTCTCCGGCTTCCACGCGGTCGCCATTGCGAACATGGATCTCACCCACAATGCCGCCCGTTGGGTGCTGCACCTTCTTCACATTCGTATCGACCACGAGAACGCCTGGGGCAATGACGGCGCCCGCGATATCGGTCGTTGCCGCCCAGCTGCCCACGCCGCCGACGAGCAGACCAAAAGCAATGAGCCCAACCACCTGGTGATGACGGATCGAGCGCCGCGGTGTCTGTTGCGCCGTCATGTTTTGGCCTCCGCGTCCAGAACCACCGTGAGCGGTGGGCGCTTGGGAGCCGGTTTTTGGGCCGAGACCTTGGACAGCACTTCGTCTTTGGGGCCAAAGCTCACCGCGCGCCCCTGGGCCATGATAAGGACCAAATCGACGGCGGCCAAAGCGCTTGCTTCGTGCGCTACGACGACGACGATGCCGTCCCGCTTGCGCACGCCTATGATGGCCTGTACCAACGCCGCCTTGCCCTCAGAATCGAGGTTGGAGCTCGGCTCATCGAGCACCACCAGGAACGGGTCGCGGTAAAGGGCCCGGGCGAGCGCAATCCTTTGGCGTTGCCCGGCTGAGAGCACCTGTCCTTGCTCGCCGATCTCGGTCTCGTAGCCCTGAGGCAGGGCGATGATGAGATCGTGGACGCCGGCAGCTTCTGCCGCTGTAATGATGGCTTCGGACGCGGCGTCGGGTTCGAAACGGGCAATGTTCTCTGCCACGGTTCCAGAAAACAGCTCGACATCTTGCGGCAGATAACCGACGTGACGACCGATCGCTTCCGGTGACCATTGGTCAAGTGCAGCGCCATCCAATCGGATCCGACCCTGCGCCGGGGACCACGCGCCGACAATCGTGCGGACAAGTGACGACTTGCCTGACCCGTTCGGACCGATAATGCCGAGCCCTTGGCCGCTTGCGAGCGTAAAGCTCACATCCTGGACGACTGGCTTGCGCGCGCCGGGTGGGACAACGATCGCGTGTTCCACCGCCAGGCTCGCGCTGGGCGCGCGCAGAGCCATGGGCGTCTCGCGTGCAGGAAGCAGTTTCAAGAGTTGAGTCAGGCGCGTCCAGCTCTGGCGTGCAGCCACAAACCCTTTCCAATTGGCAATGGCAAGATCCACAGGCGCCAGCGCCCTGGCGACAAGGATGGCCGCCGCAATAATGATGCCGGCTGTTGCCGCCTGATAGATCACGAGATAGGCGCCAATGCCGAGCACTGCTGATTGCAGCATCATGCGCAGCGCTTTCGAGACCGATCCGAAGCTGCCCGTCACATCGCTCGCTTGCTGGTGGCTCGCCAAATAGCCCTGGTTCGCCTCGCTCCACCGGGCGCCTATTCGGCCGGCCATCCCCATGGCCGCGAGCACCTCGGCATTGCGCCGGCTCGCCTCGGCAAGACTATTTCTGGTCTGTGCAAACCCCGATGCCGCTTTCATCGGCCCGCGCGTTTTGGTTTCAATGAAAAGCGTCAGCGCAATCAAAACGATGGCACCAATCACCGCTGCGATACCCAAAGCGGTGTGAAAGGCGAAGATGACGACGAGATAGAGCGGCAGCCAGGGCAAGTCGAACAGCGCTAATGGCCCCGGACTCGATAAGAACCTGCGGACCGCATCGAGATCGTGCAGCGGCTGCAGGCCATCGCCGCGGCTTCCCACCTTCAGTGGCACGCGCACGATTGTGTCGTAGACCCGCCCGCTTAACGCGTTATCGAGCTGGGCCCCGATCCGTACGAGAATACGGCTGCGGATCATGTCGAAGATGGCGAGGAATGCGAACAGAACGCCGACAAGAATTGCCAAGGCAACCAGCGTCGGCACGCTGCGGCTGGGCAGGATCCGGTCGTAGATTTGCAGCATGAAAAACGCGCCCGTCAGCATCAGGACATTGGTCATGCCACTGAACACCGCGACGCTGAGAAAGGCATTTTTGCAGGAGGAAAGCGCGTCTGCCAGCTCCGAGCGCGGCGAGGCTTGTGGTCTTGACGGCGACGCCGCCGCGGACCGCAGGGCCTCGGCCTCTGCTGCCCCCTTGTTCTTGGTCATGCCACTGAACAAGCCGATGCTGAGGAAGGCGCTTCTGCAGGAGGACAGCGCGTTTGCCAGCTTTGAGCGCGGCGAGACTTGCGGTATGGGCGGCGGCGACGCCGCGGACCGCAGGGCCTCGGCCTCGGCTGCCCCCTTGTTCGTAAAGTCGCGCCGCCTCACACCCATGCGATAAAGCCCGAAACCGAAGAGCATGGCGAGGAGTAGCGCGGGCAAGCGCAGCAGCGTCAGCAGCCCCGGATCCCAGACGCTTGGTGCGTGCCCTTGCACCGTGGTCTTGGTCGCTTCCAGGCTTCCTGGATGAAGCTGGTTCCACACCTCACCGAGCGTTGTGGATACGACGCTTATTTGCGGCTCGGCGGTCCGCGATAGGAGATAGACAACCAACGCCACCGACGCGATCAGAAGGCTGAGGCCGCATCCGCGCAACAGGGCCGCCGATGGGCCGTCCTCCTCCCCCGCGGTGGCCGCGCGCCCAGGCTGGCGGTACTAGCCGAGTAGGCTGAAGCCAATCCCCAACAGCCCGGCCACCAACCAGACGGGCAGACGCAGCACGGTCTGGAGACCAGGATCCCAGATTTGGGAAGGCAAGTGTTGCTCAATGGCTGTCCGAACAAAGTCGAGACTTGCTGGATGGGCGAAGGCCCACAGGTCCGCAAAGCTTGTCGCCGTGACGTCCGCCGTGACGTCCCAGGACTCCACCGCGCGTGTGGCATCAAACACCGCTGCCGCCACAGCAGCGAGGATCACCCCGATCCCCAAGATACGCAGCGCAGACATCACGCGCACTTACTCTAAATGTATTCAACTGAACAATTCAACGTCGATCAACGCCGAGCTCGCCTATCGGGAAAGCCAGACAGACCAAGAATGAACCAATAATTTAGGTCTGTCATCAACAAGGTCTTGTCAGTCTTTCGAATTCGATAAGGGGCGTTCCGGCTGCGCTAAAGCTCATTTCAGTTTAAACGGGACGTGGGTGCGACGGCCGTGCCCTCCGTGTCCGCTACTTTGGACTTCAGCGGTCGGCCCTTGAGGACGGTCTCCTCGATGCGCTGCAGCATCTCCTTGATCACGCGCTTATTGCCGACGGCGAGGATGAGCCAGGGGATATCCCCGCTCTTCCAGTCTTTCGGGGCCAGCTTCACGGGCTCACCGGTATTGCCGGACAATCGCCGATCGATCTCCTCAGAAACGCTCGCCCATAGAACCACGGCCACAGGCGTTATGAAGCCGCTTTTTTTCGCTTGCGTTTCCGCGATCATGAACTGGCCGGTGGTGATTGCTGGAACCACCTGTCCCTCCAGGCTGGAAAGGGGCCTGTTCTTGAACTGAGGGGTGCGCATGAGCACGCTGACGATTTCGCCGAAGGCGGCTTGCAGCTGTTTTGATTTCGTCGCGCGCCGCTTGATCTCCGCGATTTGTTCAGGGCTTGGCTTGTCCTGAGCACCCTCCGCCTGAGCTGGAGATTTGGCGCTAGCACCAACGTCCGGCTTAGGCTCGGCTTTGGATTTCTTTGACTTAAAAAACATTGGCCTGCCCCAATCGGTGGTCCAGTTGGAATATTAGCTCAACCGCGGTCGTGGAGCTAGGGCCGGCGGAACGGCTCTCTAGGCCACGTGGCGCTGCGTGTGCATCGGGGTGAAGA
>JAUWCP010000142.1 GCA_030609245.1 Hyphomicrobium sp. | reverse complement strand
GTACCTGAAAAGCTCGTTGCAGCACCAGCCGGAGAATGTGGCCTTGCCCCTTGGCGAGGTGATTGAGGCGTCTGAAACATTCGAGATGACGCAGCTCCGCAGGGACGCGTTGGCGTCGATCGAGGAGCTTAAGGTCAAAGGACCACAGGCCAGCCGCAACTTCTCGTGGTGGGGCCAGGTGGGGCAGACGACCTTTGCGCTGGGCTGCGTGGCGGCCGGCGTTATGGGGCAGGTATATGCCGGCATTCCTTGTGTCGTCGGTGGGGCGCTATCGAATGTGGCTCTCAAGTACTTGGCGCCGGCAAAATGACCGGATGCTTGACCGCATGACAGTTTCGTTGCGGCAATCTCGCGGCCGCCTTTGTCATCAGCATGTCATCGAATCTCGTAAGAAATTCCGACTTTAGCTCACCTGCCACGGTGACTTAGGACGTCGGTGACCGAGCTCGTTTGGGTGACGCGCGATGTTGCCGGTCTTATGGCGCAGGCTTGGCCTGGCAGTACGTTCAGCTGGCGCGGCAACGACATGGATCTTGCCGACGCCGTAACAAGAAACTGAGCGAAGAGCGATCGGGCGACCCGTCCCTTCCGGACTCGCGGTAGAGGGCCGGACTCGCGGTAGAGGGAGTGCAAGCCGAGGGTCCAGAGTAGAGACGTCCCCGTCTAGCCTGCATTCGTCGCTTCTGGATGTGGCCCTGCTGCGGCTTCCGGGCAGAGTTGCTTGGCTTTTGCGAGCGCGGCATCCCTGGTGGCAAACTCGCCGACGCTTGAACCGCCAGGCGCGCTTGCCTTCACGAAGCTCTCCAGCATGGAGCGCTCAAAACCCTGAAGCACGGTCAGCGCCGTGTAGCGCACCTTGCTGCCGGCCTGAGAGCGCACAAGAAGCGTCTTGCGGCCGCCATAGCTCGCCCAGTCCACCTTGCATCCCTTGACGTGCACCGGTGCAGCGACACCTGAGTCCCGTGATGGCCACGAGTCCCGTGATGGCCACGCGAATTTATTCAGCCCGGCTGCGAATGCCAGCTTTGGTCGTTCTGCAGCTCGCGGCGCGGGTAGCACTGCGGCAGGCGGGGGCAGCGGCTTCTGTCGTGCCGTATCGACCGTCCGCCGCTGGCGGATGCCAGGGCGCGCGGGAACGCGGGCCGCTTGTTGGGCCATCGAGCGCGACCAAATCGTTCGAACCGGGGCTCTGCTGAGGGCCGGCGCTTGCGTAGTTGGCCCACCAAGCGCCGACGCTACCGGCAGCGTCTTCTTGCTAGTGGACTTCGCAGCGGCGCGACCGCGGCAATACGTCTTGCGATAGCTCCCAGCCACCCACTCGATGGACCGGCCATAATGCCGGTCGACAGCCCAGCGGCCGGAAAGATCGGCAAATGTCAGTTGGCGTTGCCTGCGTGCCGACGCTTTGAGAATGTGAGCCTGCTTGAGCCTGGTACGCGGGCCGACCGGATGGGCGATGCGCTCGCCCGAATAGACGACCAGGTGCTGAATTTGCGCCAGCACGCCTGTCTTCACGTCCGGATAACTGTCACCCGGTACGCCGCCGCCGGTGGTGCCAAGACCGGCAAAATTATTTTGGCGCGGGTCCACATCGCCCCATCGGCCGTTGCCGCGCCGGTAGGTGAGAAAGTTGGTCTCGACCGCCATTTGAAAGAAGGCGTAGTCCCACCGCACGCGCCACGTCTCGCCATGATGCTTGTACCAATGAGCGATGTTGCCGAATGCGGGCGCCAGCCTTTTGTTGCGCACTTTGAGGAATGCCATTAGGCGCTCAGGCGTCACGCACTGCGGCACTGCGTTATGAGGAGACGTGCGAATTTTGGGCAGTTCTGCCTGCGCGGTAGCCAGCGGCAGGCTGATGGCGAAAGCCGCGATGGCGCAACGCGTTGGCCAGAACATTCGGCTGGGCCAGAACATTCGGCTGGGATTGCAACGTTTCATTGCGCTCCCCCTGCCTTCGCCCTTTTCACCAATACGCCTGACATGCAATCAATCGGGAGTCTTAGCCTTCCGGGCACAACTCGAATGCCTTGTTCAGCGCCTTGGTCTGGCTGGGAAACTCGCCAACGTTCTCGCCGCCCTTGGCGTAAGCCGCGATGTAGGCGTCCAGCTCTCGCTTCTCTGAGCCTTGGTGCACATCGAGTACGGTGTAGTTCACGGTGGCGTCCGCCTTGGCCTTGATAATGACGGCGCGCTGGCCGCCATAGCTGGCGGTCCAGACTTTGCAGGTTGGATGTGAACTCGAAGGTGAGGCCGCGTCTGTCTTCTTTGCTTCTGCCTCGTTTGACTTTGTGCCGGCAGCGTCCGGTAGCTTCATCTTCGTTGCCGCACCCGCAACCGATGCAGTCTGAATGTCGGCACCTTGCGCGGCCACAGGATCCTTCTCAGGCTTGGATGAATTGAGAATGGTCATCGCTGGCCGCTCCGTGCCATTGCCGGGCTTCGTATTAAGCGCGGTCTTCATTTCCGGTTGCACGGCCTTGGTGTCGTCGGCCTTTTTACCAAGGGCGGATCTCATCGCCGCGCCAGCTTCAGCAAGCGAGCCCGCACCGAGGCTGGAACGGCTTGCGCCTTGCTTGCGCTGCTCTTCGATATTGCGCTTGGCAATTTCCGCGCCCGAGATCTTCCTTTTCGGCAGATCGATCGGGGCGTTGTTCGTTTCGGGCGCGATCGCGGCAACCTGCTGGCCGGCCGCGCCATTACGGCCCTTGCGTGCCTCTTGCACGAGTTCCGGCCGCGGATCGGGCGCGTTACAGTACTTATCGTAGAAGCCGGCGCTGATCTTCTCCATGAAGCGCACGTAGCGGCGCGAGCCCGGCGCCCACTGCTTGGCGACGAGCGCATACGTCATCGGGCCCTTGACGGAATTCTGCCATTTGGTCAGAACGCCCCATTCCTGGATCTTGCGCGTACGCTCTGCGACGGGATTCTGGATGTGCTCACCGGCGTACATAAGCAGATGCTGCAAGTGTGCCTGCACACCGTTTCCGATATCGGTAAAGCTTTCGCCCCGGTTGCCGTTGCCGGTCGCGCCAAGCCCGGCGAAGTTGTTCTGATGGGAGCGCACATCACCGGTATAGCTGAGGCTACCCGTCTCCAAAATCATTTGGAAAAAGGCCATGTCCCAGCGAATGTCTAACGTCTCGCCATGCCGCATGTATTCGGTCGCGACCCCATCGAAACGGCCGTCGAGCTTTTTGTTGCGCGACTGGACGTAGGCCATCAGGCGGCCTGGCGTGGCGCAGGCTGGGACCTGATTGCTAGGGGAAGTCTTAACTTCAGGAAGTTTCGCCGCGTGGACGGGAAGTGTAGCGGCGCTGGCGACGAGAGCGATGGTGAGCGATGCAGCAAGGAGGTTCTTCATGTGCGAACACCCGTTTTGGAACGCGGCGCTGAGCGCCCGACAAGCTAAAAGGTTCTTAAGCGCTTAACGTTAACGGCTGGTTTCCACACCGTCAGGATAGAGCACCCACAAAGCGCAGCATTTGGGCGCGAGTTTGGGCATTGAGGGGAGGAATTAAGGCGATGTGGGATGACACCGTGGCTCATTAACGCGAGCGCTGATTGGCCGAGCCGCCTGAGGTGAGGTGCTGGCCGGCGTCGAGCGCGATCATCTGTCCGGTCATCGACGGCGCATCGAGGATGAAGCGCACCGCGGCGGCAATCTCCTCCGGTGTCGTGCCACGGTTCAATAGCGTCGACTCCTTCTCGCGCTCAAATTCCTCATCCGTTTGATGCACGCTCTTCAGCACCGGGCCCGGCCCAATGGCGTTCACGCGAATCCTTGGCGCCATGGCCTGCGCCAGCGTCTGCGTTGCCGTCCAGAGGCCGGCCTTCGAGATCGTGTAGGAAAAGAACTCCGGCGTGAGCCGCCACACTCTTTGGTCGATAATGTTGATTACGTTGCCTTCGACGTCATCTGGTAAGTTGAGAAACAGCGACTGCGCCAGAAACACCGGCGCCTTCAGATTGATATCGAGGTGCGTGTCCCAGCCTTCCGGGCTCAACGACGTGATCGCGTCGAGAAAAAACTCCGAGGCATTGTTGATGAGGCACGTTGGCGGCGCGAGCGCACTGGCGCAACGCGGAATCAAGGATTGCACGTCGTCGATATTAGCGAGATTGCCAGGGAGAGCTGCGGCCGTCCCACCGGCTGCACGAATTTTCTCCGCGAGGCGTTCGGCCTCTTCCCCCGATCGGCGATAGTGAATGCCAACGCTCCAACCGTGCGCGGCCATATCGAGTGCGATGGCGCGTCCGATGCGCCGCGCCGCGCCGGTGATGAGGACCGTTTTGTGGTGTCGTGTGTCAGGCATTCCTGTGACAGCGTTCGCTTTCGTTTCTCACTCAAATGCAATCCTAGAGGAACAAATGAATTCGTCAGACCTCGCCGCTTGTACATTCGCGGTTTATGCGCCGATCTTGACTGCCTAACTCTTGTGCAGCCCCACCAAATCTGAGATGTGACCTCCGGCGAAAGTGCACCAAATATGCACGATCCGTGAGCAAAGTTTAATCAATTTTTTGAATGCGTTGCTTCGATGTGACAGGACTGCGAAAGAGCTGTTGCAGCCTGTGGATTAGGCTTGTCGAATCCAAGGTTTTGCGGGTTTTCTTCATCCCCAGAAGCGTTCGAGTACAAAGCGCCGCAAGGGAGCGGCCGAGTTCACGCTGGCGCTTTAGAATGGTCGAACCAACGGGGGTGTATTCCATTATGGCCAGGTCTCACAAGTTTCTTTCCATATGTGGTGTTGCTGGCGCCGCGCTCATTGCGTGCGCAACCGCCGCCGTGGCCGATGGCTACGAATATGAAGGCAAGGCGATGGCCGCGCCTGAAGAGGGAAGGAAGTTCACCTATTCGTTCTCACTGACGGGC
Source organism: Hyphomicrobium sp. (assembly GCA_030609245.1). Lineage (GTDB taxonomy): Bacteria > Pseudomonadota > Alphaproteobacteria > Rhizobiales > Hyphomicrobiaceae > Hyphomicrobium_A. The sequence goes on along the minus strand of JAUWCP010000142.1, from coordinate 1,500 downwards.
ACGTCCGATTATGTGTTCCGCGGCATTTCTCAGACAGAGAACGATCCCACAATACAAGGCGCTTTCGATATTGGATATGGCATCTTCTACGCTGGAGTTTGGGCATCTGGCGTCGACTTCGTCGAGGACGTAACCCTCTTGGATGACACCATCGAGGTCGACTACTACGCCGGTATCAAGCCGACGTGGCATGGGGCCGAGTTCGACTTCGGTGTCATTTACTATTGGTACCCCGGTGACTCCGCTGACCTGTTTGAACTCAAAGCTGGCGTCAGCGGTAGCCTGATTGATAAACTGTCGACGGGTGCGACGGTCTACTACAACCCGAACGTCAACGGCGATTATGGTGTCTACGAAGGCACCGTCGGCTATGAGTTCCACGAAATTCGAGGCATTACGCCCAGTATCGACGCTCTCATCGGCTACTTTGACTTCTACGATAACAGCGCCACCGATTATACGTATTGGAACGCTGGCCTTGCCCTGGCAGTCGGCAATATCACGTTTGATTTCCGCTATTGGGACACGGATGCCAGCGACCTTACGTGCTTTGGTGCAATCTCGAGCACCTGCGACGAGCGCTTCGTCTTCAGCGTTGGCGTCTCCGTCCCATAAAGCCTTCTAGTCATGCTGGACTAACAATCGCGAATCGGGGCCGACATTCGGCCCCGATTTGTATTTGTAACCGCACACGGAGAAAGCCACTTCAGTGTCCGCGGTCCTCGATTGCCGCGTGCACGTTTTTTATGCAGGTCCCTGTATTTGCTGAGCAGTCGCCCCGTTTAGGCGGTTCGCTGAGTGGCTGGAAGGTCACATAGCTGACGGGAGATGCAGCGGCAATCGATTGACGCTTGTGCTGAGCAATCTAATCGGGCTCTTTTTGGTACAGAGCCGCGATTGCGGCAGGGGTGGTTCGGCGTTTGTCGCCGATCTAACGAGGGATACCTTCTGAAATGACCGAGTCTCGCAAGCTCGTTTCTCTTTGCGGTGCCGCGGGCATCGCGCTCATCGCACTTTCGGGTGCCGCCTTGGCCGATGGCTACGAGTATGAAGGCAAGGCGATGGCCGCTCCCGAGGAGGGGCGCAAGTTCACATACTCGTTCGGGCTTGCCGGAACGTCGGACTATGTCTTCCGCGGCGTATCGCAGACCGATAACGACCCAACTATTCAGGGCAGCATCGACATCGGCTACGGCATGTTCTACGCCGGTGTCTGGGGCTCGGGTTTGGACTTCGGTGGCCCACCCCCGCCGGGCTTTGGTTTGGATGCGCAGGCCGAGTTCGACTGGTACGCTGGGATCAAACCGAGTTGGAATACGCATACGTTCTTAGGAAAAGTCGATTTCGACTTTGGCGTGATCTACTACACCTATCCCGGCGCGGACGACAACATCACAGAGCTCGACTACGTCGAGCTGAAGGCCGGCTACAGCTCGACGTGGCTGCATCCAAATCTGACCACTGGTACCACGGTGTACTGGTCGCCGGATTATTTCTTGG
>JAUWCP010000240.1 GCA_030609245.1 Hyphomicrobium sp. | reverse complement strand
TTCTGGCGTCAAAGCCTTCAAAATTGGCGACCGCGTCGGTGTGCCGTGGCTCGGCGCGACCTGCGGGCGCTGCCACTATTGCCGCGAGGGGCACGAGAATCTGTGCGATCACCCAGGCTTTACGGGCTACACCATCGATGGTGGTTATGCCCAATACGCCACGGCCGATGCCGAATATGCCTTTGCGATCCCGCCTGAGTACTCCGATGAAGAAGCCGCACCCTTGATGTGTGCCGGGCTGATCGGATACCGCGCCTGGAAACTCGTGCGCGACGCTCGCCGGCTGGGAATTTACGGGTTCGGCGCGGCCGCCCACATCGTAGCGCAGCTCGCCGCCTTCCATGGTCAGGAGGTCTATGCCTTCACGCGCAAAGGCGATAAGGCGGCCCAAAAACTGGCGCGCGAGCTGGGCGCTGTGTGGGCGGGCCCATCCGAAAACTTGCCGCCAAAGCTACTCGATGGAGCCATCATCTTTGCCCCGATTGGGCCGCTCGTACCGCTTGCACTTGCGGCGCTCGTGAAGGGGGGCACGCTCGTACTCGGCGGCATTCACATGACGGAAATCCCAGCGATGCCCTATGGGCTACTTTGGGGCGAGCGCGTGGTGCGCTCCGTCGCCAATCTCACGCGCCAGGATGCCATTGAGTTCCTAAAGATCGCCCCGCGCGTACCCATCCACCCGCATGTGACAACGTTCGACCTTAAAGATGCCAACGTGGCCATCGACCGGTTACGCGCTGGTAAGCTAACGGGAGCTGCGGTTCTCATTCCGCCAAGCTGATACCCGATGCGCGCAATACCGCCTCCGCGTTGCTTAGGCTGTATGCACGCGCGCCGCTGGTGTCAACCCGGCGCCAAGTGATCTCGCCGGTGTCATAGGTAAGCTGCTGAGCTACCACCGCACGGTCGGCATCTGACGCATCACCTTGGCGCTCGCTAACCCGTTGCATCATGGAATCGCGGGGCGCCTCGAACCAGAGTCCTTCGAACCGAACCCCTAGCGCACTCGCGACAGCTTCGATGGCGGCGCGCTCTTCCGCCTTGGCGAAAACCGCATCAACCACTACGGAATGGCCTGCCGCAAGCGCACGCCGCGCCTTATCGAGTAGAACGCCGTAGACTCGTTCAAAGACTTCCGCACGGTAGTGTTCGGGACCAAGACGCGCGGTCTCGGCAACGTCGAACAAACGCTTACGCTCCACATCGCTGCGCAGGTGCACAGCTCCAGGCGCAACGCCGACGCGGTGCGCAAAGCCGGCTGCTATTGTTGACTTGCCCGTGCCCGAGAGCCCTCCGACCGCGATGAGGACGGGTGGTGACGGCGCGAGATAGTTGGCGGCAAGGCGCGTGAAGTTGCGCGCACTCTCCTCCTCCGCTTCCCGCGCCGAACCCTGCAACTGCACGCTACGCTCCAAGGCCACGATAGCCCGCACCCCCGCGCGGCAGCTGAGAAACAACGGCAAGCACGCAAGCCCCTCCAACTCGCCACCCACGGGCGCGATGCCACAATAGGCGTTGAGCACGACGTTAGCCGCATGACGGTCGTTACGATTATCCAAGTCCATGAGCAAAAAGGCGAGATCATAGAGCACGTCGATCGTAGCCAACTCCTCGTTGAACTCGAGCGCATCAAACGGCACAGGGTCGCCGTCGATCAACACGATGTTGCTCAGATGAAGATCTCCATGACAGCGTCGCAGACAGCCAGCGCTGGAACGCGCGCTCAAGAACGGCGAAAGGCGTTCCAAGTTATTTTGTAAGAGATCAATGAACGCGAGCACCGCCTCGCAGTCCAACAGCTCACGCGCGGCACCCAGCGTCGACGTTAACTGCGCTGCGACCGCACCTATATCTTGCGCGCCATCGACGTCTGTTGCGATCGCCGCCGTACCGTGAATACGCGCCGCCACGCCGGCGATAGCCTTGCAAAGCGCGTCCGGCAGCGGCCCTTTTTGGGCCTGATTGGCAAGAAGCGCATCCTGCTCAAAGCGGCGCATGTGGACCGCCCACTCAACGGGCCGCCCCTGCCCCCCCAGGCGCAGAGCGCCACTCGCATCGCGCGTAATAGGGACGAGGCCAATGTAGATGGCAGAGGCGTGCGGCTGGTTTATCTCGATCTCGCGTGACGTCGCCTGGTGGCGCTGCTCCAACGTCGAGAAATCCAGAAAGGGCAGACGGACGTGCTTCTTGACCTTGTAGGCCTCACGCCCGGCCAGGAACACACGCGCACAATGGGTCTCGATCACGTCAACGCGCGCAGGCCGCTCAGGGTAGGTCGCCGGATTGCTCAGCAGCGCAGTGACGTCATCCTCGCTGGTGGCAACGGGCGGTGCGGAAGGGGTCGGCATGCGCGCCTCTGTCTGCATCGGAGCCAAACATACTGCACCCGCAATTGTTCAGCACGCGTCAACAACGCAAAGGATCGAGTACAGTTGATGCCCGCGTCACACGTCGCTGCGAGCGCTGCGCCGCGAGAACTCCGTCTGTCCACCGGTAGCAAGGATGCGCGCTTGCTCAATCCAGTTTTCGCGCTCTATGCGACCCTTGAAATCGAGGATTTGGCTGACACGCTCAATGTCTGCGCCAGTCCAATTGGCGACCTGTTCGTAGCTCGTCACACCTAAGGAATTGAGCTTCTTTTCAATCAGAACGCCGACGCCGCGGATGCGCTTTAGATCGTCGATGGTTCCAGACGGGCGCGGTGTCTCTTGACCACGTAAGGCCTCCGATCGCACGGAGCGCAGATGGGAAACGTCACGTGCAGGCGGCGCAATATCCTGCGCCGGCGCGGGCTGAGGTTCTGGCATTGGCTCTGGAGCCGATGGCGCAAGAGCCGGTTCGGGCTCTGGTTTTGATGGCTCCACCTTTTGCACCATAGGCGGGAAGACGAGCTTTGTTTCTTCCGAAGTCGCTTGCGGCGCTGCAGGCTTGGCTGGCATCGGCTCCGATACAGGGCCGGGCGCCGGGGTGGACGAGGCGACCGACGCACCACCAGCCAACGCGCTCCCGAAGCGCTCAGAGCCGGAAGCGGCTTGCCCGCTCGGCTCCACCTCGATCTTGGGCTCCGTCACAGCCGGCGCAACAGCAGCCGGCGTGTCGTCCGTGTGCGTTGACCTGCGGTAATAGAATTTTCGCTTGAGGCCGCAGGCGATAACCCCCCCGAGGAAAAATGCCCCCACCAATAGAAATGCCACCTGCCAATGCAGCTCCGTCATGCTTCAAACTCCCCAGCCCATTCAATGCTACCAAGCAATACGGTTTGCATTAGCCCTTGACCCTGGCACAGGCAATCCACGCCACGATGAACCCGCCCGCGAAAGCCGCGAATACGGACCACCCAAGATTGACAACCAAATAATCCATCAACTCACTCCGCATCTCTTTCGCTATAAGAAGCCCTAGTCCCTACCAGGACTACGGCCCCCGGACGCCGATTTCAATGCGGCGGGTCCCCGCCTGGGCGGCCTGACGTTTCGTCGGGCGCAAATAAACCGGAAAAATCATCGCGATCTTCAGCCGTGCTCGCGGCGTGGGATGATAGGCTGGACCTCCGCCTCTCCTACTTTGCCTCGCAGCGATTCTGTCACGCCGCGCCGTACTTCTGTGTTGCGCAGATCCAATATTCGCGCAGCAATGTAATCGCGGGTCATGGGAAGCGCATCCACGTGGTGGGCGCACT
>JAUWCP010000136.1 GCA_030609245.1 Hyphomicrobium sp. | reverse complement strand
CCCCAAATGGATCAGGATCGCGCCGACCGATTGTTGGCCATTGTGCTCACTTCTTGTCCGCGTGTCCCAAGGACCGGCCGGGGGCAATGCGGTCGCGGACGATCTGTTTGAGCTCCGTTATTTCAGGAAAGCGGCGCTGCTCCGCTCGCGACCAAATCATCTCGCCGTCAACGCGCACTTCGAAGACGCCCCCTGTCGCGTCTGGCGTAAGCGTCACGGAGCCAATCTCTTCGGCAAATGTGGCCAGCAGCTCTTGCGCCATCCAACCTGACCGCAAGCTCCAACCACACAATCTGCAGTATGTGATCTCGATTGTCGGCCGTTTCGGCATAGGGCCTCCCAGTCCAGTGGGCGCATTCTTGTCGAACTGTGGCAAATAGCAAGAATAGCGGCGTCAATAGGTTCGAGCGAGGCCGCTCGTTACATTACATGCTCGGCGACCGCTGCCGTACGGCGTGACCATTCACTTCGAGTGCCACAAGTGGATCAGGATCTCTCCGGCAAGCCTGACAAGGCACTGGGACGTCTGCCCACGGTCAAAACAGAGCTAAGGCGTGTACGTGGGAAAGGCGCATAAGCGATGTCCGCTTTACCCCCGAAAACGGACATACGGCCGGGTGCACAAAATGTCCATTAAGCGCCGCAAGCTGACATTGCAGCCCTTACCGCATCAGGTGTCTGGGGCGGTGCTTGTGATCCAGGCCGTTGCCGCAAGGATTGACAGCGCCGTGGCAATCTCCAGTCGTATGGAGCGGCGCAGCCTTGCGGCTCCCGACTGAGGATCGCGCCTTAGAAGCGGTGTAAGGCGCAACTTGTTCCAGGCCGCGATCGACAGAAGGACGGCGACAAGAAGCAACTTCACCAAGAACCGCTGCTGATAGCCACTGTCCACGTTCAGTTGCACGCCTGTGGTAATGAGGAGCAGTAGCACGCCAGTTCCCAATAGTGCCGCAACGACCCAAGCGGCCCGGACACCGAACGCTTCGACCGCGCCTGAGATGATTTTTGGTGCAGCGCACCGGGTCAAAGCCATGAGCGGGTATAGCGCACCGAGCCACCAGTGCACTGCCGCGAGATGAATGAAGAGGAGAGCGGCCAGGGCGATCCGCACGTCACTGCTTAGGGTATGGCCCTCCAGCAGAAAAGACCCGATCAGGACCAGGGCGGCCGGGAGAGCCACAACAGCCGATCTCCGTCCAAACGTCACCACGACGAAGGCGGCGATCAACCTCACTGCCGCCGCCTGACCGATCGGTGTTTGCAAGCCCATCCAGCGCAGGACGGGCCCGAATGCGAGCGACCAGTCGCCCCCGGAGATGGCGAGTTGGAAGACGACGTAGCGCACAGGCTCAACAAGAAGCAACAGGCAGAACCCGGCAACGACCTGTCTCCGTAGAGCGGATTGGATTTCACTAGCCGCACGCGGAAAGCTAAACGCGAAGAGAACAGCGCCGGCGACGGCAATCGAGGCGACGTAAACGAGGACGCGAAGCAAGATCGGCAATAGGTCGTGTTCGATCATCGCGCAGGTTGTGCGTCCGGGCTCCGCATTACGAAGAACGCGAAGCTGCCCTTCATGACGTGGCCATCGTTTGAAACCGCGGTCCAGGATACTTCATAGGAGCCAGCCTGCAGGGCATCGACGGCGACCTTGGCGGAGTCCACGAAGGATGTCGGCAGCTCGCTGCTCACCGCAATCTCTTGCTGCTCATCCACGCGCCGCACGTGGATCAACGTCAAACGCAGAGGCTTTGAGAACTGGAGCTGAATTTCCGAAAGACCCGCAACCACTGTCTCACCATCTTTTGGAACGCTTGCATTCATCTTGGCGTGAGCCAACGCGGCGGCGACGCCGGCCACGACGAAAACTGTGGCGAGCGCTACCGATTTGAGTGTTCCCATCATCAACCTCCTGTCACACCTTTAGATGCGAAACGCTTTTTACCAAACGTAGCGATGACAACGGCCGGTGCGATGCCGGTCTATAATGTTTCCATACCAGTTCATATCGACCATATACGCACGACGCCCTGTGCATGCCCTGAAACGATAGACAGGCTTGTCGTGCTCGTCGTAGTACCGGGACCGGTAGACGACATGATCATACCCGAAGCCATGGAGCATGTCGTGCATCTCACGGCGACTGTGGACCTTGATTATGGCTCCCTTCAGCGAAGCTCCGCGGGCAACGTCGCCAAAGTAGCTAAAGTTGGTCGCACTGGCGGTTGAGCACGCAAAGACCGCAGTGCCGGACAGCGCCAGCGCGGTCGCAATGTGATTTCGTATCGTTAGTTCTCCCTATTGCAGGCTTTATTCCACGTGCCAAGAACCGTGGTTGTGGCCATGATGCCGCGCCGCGCCTGAATGTGTTCCCAACCAGGAATTCATTCGGCATTCAGGTTGCAGCGCTTGAGGAGCGCAGCTGCAGCGACGACGATTGAGATGTGCAAGAAGGAAGGATACCGACTATGTCCCGAGCATCACATTCGAGCCATGGAATGCCTGCTCTTGCCGGCGCGGATCCGCAGACGGCGCGTGCCCTCCAGATCTCGGCTTGGCTGACGGGCGTCTATTTTATCATCGAGCTTGCGATTGGTCTCTACACGGGTTCCGTCGCAGTCATCTCCGATGCGTTTCATACGTTCTCGGCCGTTGGTGGCATTGTCCTCGCGATCGCCGCCCGGCGCATCGCGCGCCGTCCCGCTGATCGCATACGTACCTTCGGCTCCTACCGCGCCGAGATAATCGGCGCGCTGCTCAACGGCGTGTTCCTGCTCTTGATGGCGCTGCTCGTCCTCGCGATGGGCTACATGAGACTTAGAGAACCCATTGATTTGCCGACGACGCCAATGCTGATCGCAGCAGCGGGCGGTCTCGCAACGGAGCTCGTCTCCCTTTGGCTCCTCTACGGCACCCACAAGAGCGACCTCAATCTTCGCGGTGCTTTCTGGCACATCATGCAGACATTTGTTGGCAGCCTGCTCATCATCGTCGCCGCACTCGTGATCCTCTTTACCGGGTTCACACCTATCGACCCGATCCTCGGCATGGCGTTTGGAGTTGTCCTATTGGCCGCATCCTGGGGCATCATCCGCGATGCGCTCTTCATCCTCATGGAGGGGGCGCCGCAGGACGTTGACTTAGAGACGGTCGTGAGCGCCCTTTCCGGACTGCCAAACGTGCAGGATGTGCATCACGTCCATGCCTGGACGTTGACATCGAACAAGAACGTATTCTCCGCCCATTTGCGCCTTGCAACGTCAGAAGGGGAAACGGCTCTGCTACGAAAGGCGCACGACCTTCTTCGCGAAAAATTCGGATTTGCGTTCTCGACCGTCCAACTCGAGACGGGCTGCCTCGATGAGAGCACAGCCGATGAATTCGACATTGACATTGAATAAGCGTCATTTGGCGCTCTCCTGCTTTGGGAGGGCTGGATCGAACTCTGGTGCCGCAGTGTCCTTGACCTGCTGCTTCCGTAGGCCTGCCATCTTAACCAGAGCATAGATCGCCGGAATCACCACGAGCGTCAGCAAAGTCGACGATACCATCCCGCCGATCATCGGCACGGCGATGCGCTGCATGAGCTCAGAGCCGGTACCGGTGATCCAGAGAATAGGCAACAAGCCGGCCGTGATGGCGACAACCGTCATCATCTTAGGTCGCACGCGTTCGACGGCACCCTCCATGACGGCACCGTGGACATCGGCCCTGCTGAGCGGCCGACCCTCGCGTGCGGCGGCTGCTCGCCGGGCAGAGAGCGCGTGGTCGAGATAGATCAACATGATGACGCCGGTTTCAGCGGCGACGCCGACCAAAGCGATGAAGCCAACAGCAACGGCAACCGAAACATTGAAGCCCAGATACCAGACGAACCAGAGCCCGCCCACCAGCGCGAACGGCAGAGACACCATGACGATGAGCGTCTCCGTCAACCGGCGGAAGTTGAGATAGAGCAGCAGGAAGACGATCGCCAGCGTCAGGGGCACCACGAGCATCAGGCGCGCCTTGGCTCGTTCGTAGTATTCGAACTGTCCGCTCCACACCGCGTAGTAACCGGGCGGAAAATCGACGCTCGCCGCCACGGCCTTCTTCGCGTCGGCGACGTAGGACACCAAATCGCGATCCCGTGCTTCGACGAAGATGTAGGCGGCGAGTTGCGCATTCTCCGTGCGAATCGTGCCCGGTCCGCGCACGAGTTCGACCTTGGCCACCGATCCTAAGGGGATCGAGGCACCGTTCGGCAGCGACACCAAAACCTCCCGTTCAATGGCCTGCGGATCGGAGCGCACGTCTCGGGGGTAGCGGACGCTGACTGTATACCGCTCCCGTCCTTCGACCACGGTCGTCACCGACTGCGCTCCAATTGCGGAGGCGATTACCTCCTGCACGTCACCAACCATCAACCCGTAGCGCGCAAGCTGCTCACGGTCAGGCGTGATCTCCATGTAATAACCGCCGATGATGCGCTCGGCGAACGCACTTGAGGTGCCCGGAACCGTCTTAATGGCCGCCTCGATCTGGCGTGCGAGACGCGCGATCTCGGTTAAGTCCCGACCCAGCACCTTGACGCCGATGGGTGTGCGGATGCCGGTCGCCAGCATGTCGATGCGCGCCTTGATGGGCATGGTCCAGGCATTTGAGACGCCGGGAAACTGCAGCGCCCTATCCATCTCGTCGATGAGCTTGTCGACCGTCATGCCTTTTCGCCACTCGTCTTCCGGTTTCAGGTTGATGATGGTCTCAAACATCGAGGTCGGTGCAGGATCGGTCGCCGTGACGGCCCGGCCCGCCTTGCCCCACACGCTTTCGACCTCTGCAAACGACTTGATGATCTTGTTTTGCGTTTGCAGCAGCTCTGCTGCCTTGGTGATGGAAAGACCGGGCAGTGTCGTCGGCATATACATCAGCGTGCCTTCATTGAGGGTCGGCATGAACTCCGAGCCCAGCCGCTGCACCGGGTAGATCGTTGTGGCGAGCACGGCGATCGCTATGGCAATCGTCAGCGTCTTCGCCTTGAGCACGCCTGTGATGACGGGGCGATAAATCCAGATCAGGAAGCGGTTCAAGGGGTTCTTGCGCTCGGGCACGATGCGCCCGCGTACAAAAAGCACCATGAGCGCCGGGACCAGTGTGACCGACAGAAAAGCGGCTGCGCCCATGGCAAAGGTCCAGGTGAAGGCGAGCGGCTTGAAGAGGCGTCCTTCTTGCGCTTCCAGCGTGAAGATCGGCAAAAACGAGACCGTGATAATGAGCAGGGAGAAGAAGAGGGCTGGTCCGACCTCACTCGCCGCCTCGATGATGATCTCGGTTCTTGGCTTGCCGGGGGGCGCACGCTCCAGATGCTTGTGCGCGTTCTCGATCATGACGATGGCGGCATCGACCATCGCGCCGATGGCAATGGCAATGCCACCCAGACTCATGATGTTGGATGAGATCCCAAACTGATACATAAAGATGTAGGCAATCAGGATGCCAAGCGGCAGCGTCAGGATCGCAACGAGCGCACTCCTCGCGTGCAGCAGGAAGATAAGGCAGACAAGCGCCACAATCGCGCTCTCTTCGATCAGCGTCGTCTTCAGCGTTGCAATCGCGCGTTTGATCAGCTCGGAGCGGTCGTAGACGGTAATAATCTCCGTCCCCTCGGGCAGGCTCGGCGCGACCTCGGCCAGCTTCGCCTTGACGTTCGCGATGACAGACAGCGCATTTTCGCCGAAGCGCTGAATGGCGATGCCGCTGACCACTTCGCCCTCGCCATTGAGCTCGGCAACGCCGCGGCGCTCGTCGGGCGCAAGTTCCACGCGCGCCACGTCGCGCAGGAGCACCGGCGCGCCACCTTCCACCTTGAGAACGATCTGCTCGATGTCCTTGATGCCACGGAAGTAGCCGCGCCCGCGCACCATGAACTCGGTCTCGGCCAGCTCAATCACGCGCCCGCCAACGTCCATGTTGGACATGCGGATCGCCTCCCGCACCTTTGCGAGCGGAATGTTGAAACTCTTCAGGCGGCGCGGATCGACGATCACGGCGTACTGGCGCACAAAGCCGCCAACACTTGCCACCTCCGCCACGCCTTCGGCCTCGGCAACGGCGAACCGCACCTGCCAGTCCTGCGTCGTGCGCAATTCGGCCAGCGTGCGCTTGGCTGCCATCACGACGTATTGGTAAACCCAGCCAACGCCCGTCGCGTCGGGGCCAAGGGTTGCCACCACGCCGCTGGGCAGCTCACGCTGGGCTGCGCTCAGGTATTCGAGCACCCGCGATCGGGCCCAATAAATGTCGGTTCCGTCCTCGAAGATGACGTAGACGAAGCTAACGCCGAAGAAGGAGAAGCCGCGCACGGTGCGCGCTTTGGGCACGCTTAAGAGCGCGGTTGAGAGCGGAAAGGTGATCTGATCCTCGACCACCTGCGGGGCCTGACCGGCGTATTCGGTGAATACGATGACTTGCGTATCGGAGAGGTCGGGGATCGCGTCGAGCGGGACGTTGCGCACCGCATAAATGCCCGCGCCAGTGAGGAAGA
>JAUWCP010000302.1 GCA_030609245.1 Hyphomicrobium sp. | reverse complement strand
AATGATTGTTGTACGAATTCTCGGCCGCATGCGTTTGTCCCAAGCGGCTAAGACACGCACGCAGCGCTTCTTTGGTCCCTGTCTTACCAACGCTGCCGGTCACGGCGACGATGCGAGCATCGCTGCGCGCGCGCGCTGCGTATGCGATCGCCTCCAAGCCCTTGAGCGGATCCGCGACGCGCAGGAGAGCGCCGTCTGCCGGCGCGCGCGCATAGTCGCTTCTGACAACTGCAGCGGACGCGCCGCGTTCGAACGCAGCCGGCACAAATTCGTGACCGTCGCGCTTGTCCGTCAGAGCAACGAACACCTCACCCGGCGCGATCGCACGTGTGTCGATGGAAAAGCCCACGATGGGCACGGCTGGTGTGCCGTCGGCCACCCCACCTGTGGCCCGCACCAGTTCCTCCCACGTCCACAATGCTTCGGCCATCCTGTCAGGCGCGCTCCAGCGCTTTGCGCAGCTCGTCATGATCTGAAAAGGCGAGCATCTTATCACCCACGATCTGACCGGTTTCGTGACCTTTTCCAGCCACGACGAGCACATCACCCTCACCCAGCATGGCGACGCCCGCGCTAATGGCTTCGGCGCGGTCGCCAATTTCCTGCGCCCCCGCCGCTGCCGCCATGATCTCGGCGCGGATCGCTTCCGGTTTCTCGCTACGCGGATTGTCGTCAGTGATGATCACCACGTCAGCGTTCTCAACCGCAATTTGACCCATGAGGGGGCGTTTTCCCTTATCGCGGTCTCCACCACAACCCAGGACACAGATAAGTTTTCCCGTCACGAACGGGCGCAACGCGGCGAGCATCGCGGCGAGCGCCTCAGGCTTGTGCGCATAATCGACGGCCGCCAGACCGCCGCGCGCCTCGCCCACAATTTCCAAACGGCCCTTGACGCCCTCCAGGCTCTGCAGCGCGGGCAGCACGCGTCCGGCAGGCTCTCCCGTCGCAACCGCAAGGCCCGCCGCAACGAGTGCATTGGAGGCTTGGTACTCGCCGAGCAGCGGCAGACGAATATCGAACGAGCGCCCATCGTTGCCCACCGACAAACGCTGCGCGAAGCCTTCGCGCGTCAGCCGTTCCAATTTCAGGTCTTCGCCCTTGCGGCCAACGGTCAGCACCTTGCGGCCATTGTCTTGCGCCGTCTTTATGACCTCCTCAGCACCGGCACCGTCGGCGTTCACAACGGCCATTCCACCCTCCGGCAATAGCTCGGAGAAGAGGCGCAACTTGGCGGAAAAGTAATCGTCGATTGTGGGATGATAGTCGAGGTGATCGCGGCCCAGATTGGTGAAGGCCGCCGCTTTGAGCGTCACACCGTCGAGACGGTATTGATCGAGGCCATGCGAGGACGCCTCAAACGCAACGTGAGTCACGCCATCGTCCGCGAGCTCAGCCAGTGTTTCGTGCAGCGTGACGGGGTCGGGCGTCGTCAACGAGCCGTAGATGCAGCCACCCGGCTTCATCAGACCTATGGTCCCGATTGAGGCGGCCTTGTACCCGAGCGTTGTGAAGATCTGGCGCGTAAAATCCGCAACCGACGTCTTCCCGCTCGTCCCGGTCACAGCAACGGCCGTCTCCGGCTGCAGACCACAAAAACGGGCGGCCATAAGAGCCAACTCGCGACGCGGCTCGCGCACACGCAGAATTGGAATCCCTTCGATGTCGGGAATGTCAGCGTCCTCGTACGCGAGTACTGCGATCGCGCCTTTGGAGACGGCATCCTCAATGAAACGCGCGCCGTCCACCTTGGCGCCGGCGATTGCGACAAAGACGAAGCCAGGACGAACGAGGCGGCTATCGGCTGTCAAACCGGCGACCCGCACGCCCCCGGCGGCATCGGGGACCGGAACGGCGGGCCCGAAGAGGGAAGATAGAAGCATGCTGCATCAGTCCGCGTTAAGGGACGCGTCACCGAGTTTCATATTTGGCGAGGCGCGTGGCGTCAAACACCCGGTTGGATTGTGCAGCCGCTGCCTCAGATGTGGGCAGCAGGCCCAAAAGCGGCCCGATGCGCCTGATGATGCGCCCCGCGGTTGGCGCTGCGTTTCTGCCAGCGAACACTTCCCCGCCCGAATCTCCAGTTCCCTTCGGCTCGAACAGCAGCACGAACACCAAATATTTCGGCTTATTCATGGGAAAGGCCGCAAGAAACGAGGAAATCACCGCATCCTTTTTATATCCGCCGGCGCCGGGGATCTCCGCTGTGCCGGTCTTGCCGCCAACGGGATAGCCGGCAACGTCTGCGCGCTTTCCGGTGCCCTTCGGGTCGGTGACGTTGCGGCGCATGATCCTTCGAATATCATCACTGGTCGCTGGCTTGATGAGCGGCACCGTGTCACGTTCGGCATCTGGCTGGCGCTTGACGAACGTCGGTATCACGCGGTGACCACCGTTGAGGAGCGTCGCCGCAGCGGCCGCGAATTGCAGTGGAGCCACCGCAATTCCGTGACCGTATGACGTCGTGATGATCTCAGACTCTTGCCACTGATCGGGAACTTGCGGGGCGGCAACCGGCCCGATTTCGGTCTTGATAGGATCGAGGAGCCGCAGCCTTTCCAGAAATTCACGCGATCGCTGCGGCCCGGCCTCGAGCGCTAACACCCCAGCACCGACATTCGACGACCGAATAAATATGTCAGCCACCGAAAACGGCCGGCCTGCGGGATGCAAATCGCGGATGGTGAAGCGGCCTGCGGTGAGCGGCTCGCGCACGTCAACCATCGTGTCAAGAGAGACGATGGCATTGTCGAGCGCCATCGCAACAGTGACCATCTTGAAGACAGACCCCAGCTCGAATGTGCTGCTGGCGACCTTGTCGATGCGTGCGGGATC
>JAUWCP010000229.1 GCA_030609245.1 Hyphomicrobium sp. | reverse complement strand
GCAGGCATTTGAGCGGGATCGAGCACACACAGCGGGTCAACTTTTTGGGCCCGGCTACCGGGATTAAACGCCAGCCAGAGGATCGTGAAGAAAATCCATCTCATCACATTGCTTCTGCTTTTCTGATGGCCTGTCTGCGGTCGCCGCTGTCAGGTTGTTCTTCGGCCTGGGATAGCGCTCATGGGTGACAAGAGCAGCGCAAGCATCAGTCGTCTCGATCATGTGAGCCTCAAAGCGCTCCGAGCCACCGTGACCACGGGGCGCATGAACGACACGTAGATTTGGAGGCAACTCAAACTCGAACGCGTCCAGACCGAAGGGCAATCCCTCTCCAATAGATTTCAGCGCTGCTTCCTTGAGGCTCCAGAGCTGGAAAAAAGTCCGCAGTCGCGCCAGACCGCCAACACCTTCAACAGCTTTTGCCTCGGATTGCGAAAAGAACCGTTGAGCGAGTTCCGCCGCCTCCAAGTTCCTCGTGTGCTCTTCGATGTCGACACCGATCGCGTGTGTCGATGACCACGCTCCAAGAAAACCGGACCGGAAGGAGGAAAAACTAAACCAGACATCCGGCAAATCGGGAAGGTAGGGACGCCCTTGCTCCGTCTCTTTGAAATCAATTTCTGATAAGTGGCGCGGCGATCCGACCACGAGGGCGCCGCAGTATCGCCGGAACGCACGCCGCTGTATGAAGTGAGCCTTGCCGTGCTCCGTTAAAAAAAGAGCTGCTTTCTCTAGTTCGCTATCCGACAAGACTAACGCACAAGGCCTAGTTGCCTCGGGATCACGCGAAACCGGTACATACAGCACGCAGACTGCACGCTGCGCCGACGCCGGTGTGCAATCACGCGCCTCGGCGGCAAACAGATCATTGACCCACTCGCTATCGTTTCGCGTCATCGGAGACCGTGAGCCTCGTAAGCCGATTCTCGTCGTCGATAGGTGCCTCGCCCACCAGCTCGGGATGTCTGCTGCCTTGCTGCAATGCGAGGGGGGTGAGGAGGGTTGAACCGCTCACGGGCTCTGCGGGGCTCCCCTCGTAGGTGCCTGTCAGCATGTTCACCTCCTTGAGGACCAGGGACAAGGGTAAGAGCGTCGTATTCGGCTCAATGAGCGCGCCACCCATCACCGTGGCCCCGAAGGTGACGCTGCAGCCGTCCTCAATGTGGGTTCGCTTCACCTTCAGCGTCATGTTCTCAAAGGAGTGAAACTGCAGGAAGCCGTTGATAATACAATCGTTACCAAAGCTCACCGCGTTCCAGTCAAAGCACCGCAATGGATCGGTCACGATCGTCCGACGCCCGATCTGACATCCCATCCACCGCAGGATAGGATTCGAGAGGATCGTCCCGGCGCAAAAGCCCAGAGAACTCCTGCACCAGACGAAGAAACAGTCTTGCGTGAAGAAGTACGCAAAGTGCCGCCAGGACCAGAAGGGCGTCGAGTGATCGGCTCCCCATTCGCTGCCGACGAGGGCCTTTTTGGTCGCGACGCAAAGCAGGACCAGATTTATCTCTGTGAGCACCAGGGCAATGATCGCGAGGGCGACCGGGTGCCCGCCTAACCTCAGCAGACAAATGTACAAAATCGTGAAGATAAGCCCCTCGGTGATGCGCAGTATACCGATGCTGAAGACGTCGTTCAGGAAGACACGAGTCAGAAAGAGCGGGAAGTCTGGCAGCCTGTGGGTTTCATTCTCGGCCTCAAATGACGCGCTTGCAAATTTCACAGGCGGGTTTCCCGCTACCGTGATTGGCTCGCCAAGCCGCGAGCGCATCTGACGTCGGAACTGTATGTCATTGCTCGCCGTCGAGACGCCCAGAAGGAAATTGGATGGGAAATGCCCGTACTCCGCCACGCAGTTGTTGCCGCTAAAGAAGTTCCGGGGCATGTCGAGCTGGCGCAGCCTGAAGTGCTCCGCGCCATAATCGAGCATGTTCGTGAAACAGCCATTGGACCAGAACGCCTGGGAGTCAGCGGTAGCAAGCTCCGGGACGAGGTTGAACATAACGTCGCATTCCGAGCCACCCCAGCGCGGGAAGCGCATGCCCGCAAGCGCCCGCAGGTACTGCCCGGTGATGGTCCAGTTCCACAGTGCCTGGATGCCGTTCATCATAGACATTCTGTACATGAGGAGCGCTCCCTTGAGCCCTCGTGAGGGGTAGAGCCCCGGCGAAGCGGCGGTGAAGCGGATGAAGAGGCAGCCCAGCAAAGAGGTGACAACGATGGTGACCCAGGCGGTGATGAACGCGTAGAGGGTCAAGTGCCAGACGATCTCATGTAGCGGCGTCACCACGAAATAGTTGGCGGGGATCTCAGTGTTTCCGCTGGGTGTGAAGGTGGTGAAAGAAGCACCGGAAAGCTCAGCTTCTCCAGCGGGCATGAAGCCGCGGGCGAACCACAGTATCGCTGCGATGGGGAGCACGTTGAGGCAGAAGAATATGACGACCTGCATCAGGACGTTGAGGGTCTCCAGCAACCAGATCGGATGGGCGTACCGGCATACATTCGCCGTGCGCTTCAGTTCCGTGCAGCGGCCGCTGAGGCGTGCGGGGGCACCCTCCCACATCTCCTCACAACCCACGTGGCTGAGGATGGGCGTGAAGGGGGTGATCCATGTGCCACGGCCCACCGTCACATTGTTGGCGATGCCGGCCCGCATCCCGATCTTGCAACTGCTCTCGAGGTGGACGGGGCCGATGTGCAGGTTCTGCCTAGACCATGTCGCCGTTCGGATGTAGGCACCGGTCTGGATGGCGACATCATCCTCGATGGTGAGCAAGTCCAGAGGACCCCCTAGTGCCGCGTCTTGTGCGCACTGAAGGTTCTTGCCCACAGTTGCGCCGAGCTGCCGCAACGCGAACGCCATGAGCGGTGCGCTGCGGTGCGTCGCACGGAGAGTGAGTAGCACCAAGTTCTCCAGCCGTCCGATGCACCAGACTCGCAGATGCATTTTGCTCCACTTTGGGTACACGCCCGGGGTCACATTGTTTTTGTAGATGTCGCCACTCAAAATGAACTTGATAAGCATGACCCAGAGCAGACTGACGAAGGGCGTGATGAGGCCCAACAAGTAGAGGAAGAAGCCGGCGACGATGAACGCCCAGAGGCTGGCGGTCGCAAAGGACGTCCCGATTTCGACAAAGCTGAAGACGCCGAGGGAAGCCGCTAAGGCTGGGGAATACAAGAAGGCCGCGAAGAGGATTTGCAGGGTGGTGAAGTATCCGATGGGGAGCACCTCTGCCGCGGCCTCATCGCGCTCGGCATTGTTCTCGTAGGATTTCGCAAGAGCCGTAGGGGCCTCGCAGGGCTGCTTGAGGAGGGTCCGCGGGCGGTTGGCGACCTTTCGTGCAGTATTGCAGTCCCCGAGCAGTGCCCGAACCGGCACGACCCATCCTGCAGCTTGCAGCTTCTGGGCCAAGCGCGCGATGAGGATCGAGTGCCCACCAGACTCGGCGAAACCGTCGTCCAATCCCAACGGTGTCTCGAACACGGCCCTGCAGATCGCCAGCACTTCTTCACATTCAGGATCCATGCCGGCATCGGCGTCAGGCGAGTTGGCTAGCGCTTCCGCTGTGGCCAGCGCGCTCGCTCGTGTTTCGATGCCGGTGTCGCCCGGTTCTGGCTCGGCGCTTCCCAGCAGATGCGCTAGGTTTGGCAAACACTTCCGGTCGACCTTGCCTGACACCGGCTTCATGACGAACTTTTCTATGAGGAAGATCCTCGATGGGAGTGACGGCGCTGGAAGTTGTTTGGCGAGGGTCGCCATTACTCGGGCGGCCCAGTCGTCCGGCGCTGGAGCGATCACTGAGATCTCTCCATGGCAGAGAGAAGGCGCGGCGA
>JAUWCP010000033.1 GCA_030609245.1 Hyphomicrobium sp. | reverse complement strand
GAAGATGAACTGCTGGCGCTGCGTGGGCGAGTCAATTCCGAATTGCCCGAGTCTGGGTTCACGGTTCGCGACCGGCGCGATCCTTCTCCACGGGTCAGCCAGGTGCTGGAGCGCCTGCGCCAATTCCTGACGCTCATCGGTCTCACGGCGCTGCTCGTTGGCGGCGTCGGCGTTGCTAACGCGGTTGCCACCTTCATCGACAAGCGCCGCAAAGTGATCGCGACGATGAAGAGTGTCGGCGCGACGAGCCGCATGGTGCTCGCTGTCTTTCTTGCGCAGATCGCTCTAGTTACCGTGATCGGCATCGCCATCGGCTTGCTGCTCGGGACCCTGCTCCCCATCGTCTTGAATGGGCTCTACGGAGACATCATGCCGATCCAGGCGGAGATCACCGTTTCGGCTCTCAGCATTCTCTCTGCCGCGGTCTATGGCTTTGCCGTTGCGATGCTCTTTACGGTTTGGCCGCTTGGCCGGGTCGAGCGGGTTAGCGCCAGTGTTCTCTTCCGCGACGAGGTGGCGCCAGAACGCACCTGGCCGCGCGCCTGGGTCATCGTCGTGACGGTCGCATTGACCTTAGCACTCGTTGCCTTTGCCCTGGTCACGTCCGACTCAAAGCGCATTGCGCTCTATTTCTGTGGCGGACTTGTCGTGATGTTCGCCGTGTTTATTGCGCTGGGTGCGGCCATAACGTGGGTTGCGCGCCGCGTTCCCCGGTCGCGCCTGCCAGAGCTTGCACTGGCAGTTGGCAACCTTGGTGCGCCGGGAGGACTGACGCGCTCTGTCGTCCTGTCGCTCGGTGCCGGTTTATCACTGCTCGTCGCGGTCGCGCTCGTCGACGCTTCGCTTATCAAAGAGCTGCGCGAGCGCTTGCCCATACGGTCACCCGACTACTTCGTGCTCGACATTCCCAAGGCCGACTATCCAGCGATCACCGCGCTTGTCCAAGAGGAGGTTCCCGGCACCGTCGTCGAGGATGCCCCGATGCTGCGCGGCCGGCTCGTACGCCTGAACGGCACGCCGGTCGAAAAAATCAAAGCGCCGCCCGAGGCGCAGTGGGTCCTGAACGGCGACCGCGGCCTGTCCTACTCGAACACCGTGCCCGAAGGTTCGAAAGTCAAGGCCGGAGCGTGGTGGGAGGCCGGCTATGATGGCGACCCGCTCGTCTCATTCGAGATCGAGCTTGCAGAGAAGCTCGGCTTGAAGCTCGGTGACACGGTGACGGTGAATATCCTCGGTCGCAATGTTACGGCGCGCATCGCCAACTTGCGGGAGGTGAAGTGGGAAAGCCTTGCAATCAACTTTGTGATGGTGTTTTCGCCCAACACTCTGAAAGGCGCGCCGCACAATCTGCTCGCAACGATTTCGCTCCCGCCGGGCACGCCGATGGCCACGGAAGCCCAGGTTGTTCGCAGCTTGGGGCGCGCTTACCCTTCGGTTACCGCAATTCGCGTTAGGGACGTGCTGGATGCCTTCAACGCGGTGTTCACAAAAGTGATGACGGCAATCCGCGTTGCGGGCAGCGTGACACTCCTTGCTGGCGCCTTGGTGCTCGCTGGTGCACTTGCGACGGCGCAACGCCGCCGCATCCTGGAAGCGGTGATCTTGAAGACGCTCGGCGCTACACGACGACGTATCCTCATCTCGCACGTGCTTGAGTATGTGCTGCTTGCCACCGTAACGGCCTTGTTCGCTGTGGCACTCGGCTCAATTGCCGCATGGATTGCCGTCACCGAGGTGATGAAAATCCCGTTTAGCTTTTCACTCTCTGCGGTCGCTTTGGCGCTCTCACTCTCGACGGGGCTGGTGCTGTTGTTTGGCGGCGCGGGCACTTGGGCGGTGCTGCGCGCCCCGGCGGTACCCTACCTGCGATCTGAGTGAAGGACAGTTAAGAAACTGCTGAATCGGGCCCTGGAACGTCTGTATTACAGGCAAAATCAAGGATTGCACGACTTGAAAGAGACGCACTGGCAGCGCATATTCTGTCCATGATTTGGCAGTTCTCGCCGAACCAATAAGGGATACACTCATGGCTCAGAACAGGTACGCGCAATATGGAACCGCCGCTCGTGCGGGCGCAGCGGTCGATGAGGGGCTGCGCGCATATATGCTCGGCGTCTACAACTACATGGCTGCCGGCGTGGCGCTGACCGGCATCATCGCTTACTTCGTCTCTAGTCTTGCCACAACTACGGATCCATCGCTCGCGATGGCCCAACTTGCTAATGGCGTCATGCTGACGCAGCTCGGCAGCACGCTGTACAGCTCGCCGCTGCGCTGGGTCGTCATGCTGGCGCCGCTCGGCTTTGTGCTCTTTATGTCGTTCCGCGCGCAGAAGATGAGCGTGGGTGCGACTCAGATATGTTTCTGGCTCTTTGCGGGCTTGATGGGCTTGTCGCTCTCATCGATCTTTCTGATCTTCACTGGTCAGTCGATTACGCAGATCTTCTTTATCACGGCGGGAGCTTTCGCGGGCCTAAGCCTCTGGGGCTATACGACCAAGAAGGACCTCTCGGGCTGGGGCTCGTTTCTGATCATGGGCGTGGTCGGCATCATCATCGCCGCGCTCGTCAATCTGTTCTTGCAGTCAGGCGCTCTGCAATTCGCCATTTCCGTCATAGGTCTTCTGGTCTTCGCTGGCCTCACTGCCTACGACACGCAGCGGATCAAGGATGGCTACCTGCTGGTTCGCAACGATGCGACGATGGTTGCAAAGAGTGCCATTATGGGGGCCTTGAGCCTCTACCTCGACTTCATCAATATGTTCCTCTTTATGCTGCAACTGTTCGGCAACCGCCAGTAAGCCGCCTGACGTCGAGACCTTAATGCCTGTGAAGAGCCCTGCTTGTCGGGGCTCTTCAGCTTTTGGGGTTGAGGGTCTAGAGCGCGACGAGGCGCACGCGATCTTCCAGAACGCGTAGAACGCGGCTTAATTCGTGGCCCCGTTTCAAGATCAAGCCCGCCGGCGCAACGACGCTATAGGCGCCTTGCTTGCGTGCCAGCCGGGGGCATTTCTCAATTCGATAGAGAGGGTACTCGCTCGAACGGCGAAAGACGGAAAACACCGCCTTGTCCCGGCCGACGTCGATGGCGTAGTCACGCCACTCGCCCGCAGCGACCTTACGGCCGTAGACGGCAAGGATAGTGCTCAATTCGTGCCGATCGAATGCTGTGAAGGGTCCTATATCTGGCCCGGCGCCTCTGAATGGAAACCTGCCCGCCCGGTGCGGGCTCAAATTTATGGGTTCCGATTCGTTCAACGGCGCCTCCTTGTCGCAATTCAATCATGATCGCGCTGCGCGAGGCGAATTTCAAGGGTTTGGTGACCGCAATCGTCCTTTGCAGTGCGCAACTGCCGCACCTAACGAGCGGAGGTCCACGGAAAATCCCCGACTTTGCCTGATTGAGGACCCGCCCTGGTCAATGATCCGCCTCAAAGCGCTGCGAATTATTCGTTGTTGCCTCTTGGCCCGGTCCTGAAAGAGAGGCCCTGGATTCTCAGCCCCCCAGCCCCCGGGGCATCTACGACGGACCGGGCCACATTAGGCCACATCCCAGAATGGCCCTTGCTCCAAAGAGCGTCCGAAGGACCGGCTCCTCGCCGGTCCAATTTTTTTGCTTGGGCGCTTGCGGCATTGCGGCAAATATCGATCTCCGATGGCACCTTGGGTTTCAGCTCTCCTAGAGGAATCAGGATCCGGTGACGAAGCGCGCGCTCCAACGAAACGTGAACCCCAAAAGCAAAGCAAAGTCGTCAACGCGAGCACGCAAGCCGCAACGTGCTGGCCTAGTTGCCAATCCCCTGCTTGGCAGGTGGTCGACGCCGTTCGGCGTCCCGCCCTTCGACAAGATCATGCCCGGTCACTTTGCCCCGGCGTTCAAGGATGCGATGGCCGCCCACAAAAAGGAGATCACGCAGATCACCGGGCAGGAGGCTCGGCCCACATTCACCAACACGATCACGGCATTTGAGAAAAGCGGCCGTCTGCTTGAACGCGTGAGCCGCGTCTTTTTCAATCTTACCGGCACCGACACGAATGACGAGTTGCAGCGCATTGAGCGCGAGGTCGTCCCGCACCTTGCCGCGCATCAAACGAATATTCTTCTCAACGCAAGATTGTTCCGGCGTGTGGAGGATCTTTACCAGCGGCGCAATCGTTTGCGGTTGACCGACGAGCAGGCCCGCATTCTTGAGCTTCACCATACGTGGTTCGTGCGCGCAGGCGCCAAGCTCGACAGGAAGGCTAAGGCGCGCATCGCCGCGATTAACGAGCGTCTGGCATTGCTCGCGACGCAATTCGCTCAGAACGTCCTCAAAGACGAGCAGTCTTGGCGGCTGGTCCTGGACGGCGAGCGCGACCTCGTTGGCTTGCCGCCGACTTTGCGCGCAACCGCGGCGCGCGCTGCCACCGAAATCGGCCTGGAGGACAAGCACGTTATCACGCTCTCACGTTCCAGCATTGAACCGTTCCTGCAATTCTCTGACCGGCGAGACTTGCGCGAGGACGCCTTCAACGCGTGGATAATGCGGGGCGAGACCGGCGACGCGACGGACAACCGCGCCATTGTCACTGGAATTGTGCGCTTAAGGGCGGAGCTTGCTGGTCTGTTGGGATTTGAAAGTTACGCGGACTATGCGCTCGATGAAACAATGGCCAAGACGCCGGCAGCGGTACGAGAGCTGCTCGACGCGGTTTGGCCGGTGGCTGTCAAGCGCGCTGCGCAGGAACGGGAGGCCCTGGCGCGACGTGCGCGCGCGGAGGGCGGGAACTTTAAGATCGCAGCGTGGGATTGGCGCTACTTCGCGGAGAAGGAGCGCAAAGCGCTCTATGATTTTGACGATGCCGTCACGCGTCCCTACTTCAAGCTCGACAATGTCATTGCTGCAGCTTTCGACACTGCCACGCGGCTGTTCGCCATACGCTTCAAGGAGCGCCATGACGTCCCTCGCTACCATCCCGATGTACGCACGTGG
This sequence comes from Hyphomicrobium sp., assembly GCA_030609245.1. Taxonomy (GTDB): domain Bacteria; phylum Pseudomonadota; class Alphaproteobacteria; order Rhizobiales; family Hyphomicrobiaceae; genus Hyphomicrobium_A. The sequence continues at coordinate 10,480 of JAUWCP010000033.1, read as the reverse complement.
GAGGTGACGGATCGGCGCGGTAGCTACGTCGGCCTCTTTCTTGGCGATTATTTCGCCCGGCCATCGAAACGCTCGGGCGCGTGGATGAGCAGCTTTCGCTCACAGTCCAAGGTTGCCGGCGACATCCGCCCGATTATCGTCAATGTTTTGAACTTTGCACAAAGCGCCGAGGGAGAGCCAGTGTTGCTGTCACTCACCGATGCGCGCACGCTCTTTCACGAGTTTGGCCACGCATTGCACGGGCTGCTGTCCAACGTAACCTATCCGTCGATTTCTGGCACGAGCGTCGCTCGAGACTTCGTTGAGCTGCCGTCCCAGCTTTACGAGCACTGGCTGATGGTGCCCGAAGTGCTACAGCGCTTCGCAGTGTACTACGAGACCGGAAAGGCTATGCCGCAGAAGTTGCTGGCGAAGATCAAGAAGGCACGAAACTTCAACCAAGGCTTCGCAACGGTGGAGTATGCTGCATCGGCCCTTGTTGACATGGAACTGCACGGTGCCGCCGGTAACGAGGATCTCGACGTCAACGACTTCGAGCGCACGACGCTAAAACGCATCGGTATGCCAAGCGAAATTGTTATGCGTCACCGCATCCCGCACTTCTTGCACATCGTGGGCGGGTACGCGGCGGGCTACTACAGCTACCTATGGTCAGAGGTGATGGACGCGGATGCCTTTGCCGCCTTCGAGGAGACGGGTGACGTTTTCGATCGTGCGACTGCACGCAAACTCAAAAAGCATATCTACGCGGCCGGAAATGCGCGCGATCCACTGGAAGCCTATGTCGCATTTCGCGGGCGCCCGCCAGAGGTCAAAGGGCTTTTGAAGAAGCGCGGTTTGTTGAGTTAAATGGCGCTAGGCCCTACCACAAGCTGGTCCACGCCGCACCGATGATGGGCCCGCCTCTGCCCTCCTGGAGCAAGACGATACAGGCCTCTGTTTCGGGCCGCATAATCGCGGTGCGTGCCAGCGCTACGCTCAATGGCTTGCCTTTCCATACGCCAACAGGTGACATCTCGCGCACGATGTTGGTGTAGGTCAGCGTCTTGCCCTTGTTTTCACCCTGCTCAATGGGAACCTTGGCGGACTTCTGCACAACGGCAAACCAGACAATGGCCTGCTTGAGATCGGTGCCCTGGGGCGCTTGGCCTGCCTCGATGTAGATCGTGTTGCGCTCGTGCCAGAAGCGAATCGGCACGCGCTTCGAGCGAAGCTCGCCCTCAGTTGTCTTTATGGCCTTTTCAATTTCACCGGGCTTGCTGCCGTTCACGCCCAAAAGACCATTGACGACGATCTGCGGTGTGTAGATCGCGCCATCTCCGCGCGTCTTAGCGTAGGCTTTCTGCCGTTCGCTGTTCTTCTGAGAAGCGAGCGTGTCTTTCCAGCCTAGATAGTCCCAGATATCGACGGGCAGCGTAATCGCAATAATGTCGTCTCTTTCCGCGTATTTTTGCAGAACATCGTCAGCGGGCGGGCAGGTATCGCAGCCCTGGCTCGTAAAGAGTTCGAGCACGTTCTTCGGGGGTGGAAAAAACGGATCGAACGGACCCGCCTGCACCATCACGCCGGAGGGCGGAATGACGAACGCAATCGTTAGGGCAAGAAATGGAGCCAGCCGCATTGTTGCAAACCTAAATCAAACACTGCTGTCGGTAGAGTAAGTCCCACGCCCGCCTGCTTCAACCGCGTGTCACGAAAGATTGAGTCACTTAAAGACTTAAGGGCCTGTTTGATGGCCGCTTTTCGCGTTGACGTCCGCAAAGGATGTTCGGCGTCAAGCGGCAGCCAGATCACGCAGGACATAGTGCAAAATACCGCCGTTCTTGAAGTATTCGAGTTCATCGAGCGTATCTATCCGACACCGGATCGGAACCTTTTTGGTCGTACCATCGGCAAACGTGATCTCGGCGGTCAAGGTCTGACGCGGCGCAAGATCGGCAAGGCCGCGAATCATTACAATCTCGTCACCTTTGAGGCCGAGCGATTGCCAACTCGTGCCCTCATCAAAAACGAACGGCAGCACGCCCATGCCGACCAAGTTCGATCGGTGAATGCGCTCAAACGATTGCGCGATTACGGCTCTAACGCCCAGCAGTTTCGTGCCTTTCGCCGCCCAGTCGCGTGATGACCCGTTGCCATACTCAGTGCCGGCGAAGATGACAAGCGGCACGCTTTCCTCACGGTAACGCATGGCCGCGTCATAGATCGACATGGCATCGCCGGAAGGATGGTGAACGGTGAAGCCACCCTCTTTGACATTTCCAGCGGAGTCTTTGGCCATTTGGTTTTTGATGCGGATGTTGGCGAAGGTTCCCCGCATCATGACTTCGTGGTTGCCGCGCCGCGTGCCGTACTGATTGAAATCTGCGATCGCAACGTCGTGCTCGATTAGATATTCTCCCGCGGGCGATGATGGTTTGATCGCTCCGGCCGGCGATATGTGATCGGTTGTGATCTTGTCGCCAAAGAGCCCCAATATGCGCGCGCCGGTTATGTCCGATACTGGATCGGGCGTCTTGCTGATCCTCTCGAAGTAGGGCGGATTGCGCACATAAGTGGAGTTGTCGTCCCAGCCATAGGTTAGGCTGCCAGGGACATCTATGGCGCGCCAGCTTGCATCGCCGTTGAACACGTCCGCGTAGCGCTCCACGAACAGCTCCCTGGTGATGTTCTCTGCGATAAACTTCTGGATCTCCTGCGAGGACGGCCAGATATCCTTCAAGAACACCGGCTGCCCGTCTTTTCCAGTGCCGAGCGGCTCTTGCGTCAGGTCCTTTTGCACCGAGCCGGCAAGAGCGTAGGCAACGACGAGCGGTGGGGACGCCAGATAGTTGGCCTGTACGTCGGGACTGATGCGACCTTCGAAGTTGCGATTCCCAGACAATACCGCGGCGGCGACGATGTTGTTGTCGTTGATAGCTTCGGAAATTTCCGGCGCGAGCGGCCCGGAGTTTCCGATGCAGGTGGTGCATCCAAACCCGACTAGGTTGAATCCAAGCTTGTCGAGGAACGGCTGAAGTCCCGCCGAGTCCAGATACGCCGAGACGACCTGCGAACCCGGCGCCAGCGACGTCTTAACCCACGGTTTGCTCTTTAAACCTTTCTCGACGGCTGCACGTGCGAGCAAGCCTGCCGCAATCAGCACGCTGGGGTTTGACGTATTGGTGCAGCTCGTAATTGCCGCGATGACGACATGGCCATGCCCAATGTCAAATTCGCGGCCCTCGACCTCGACCCGTTCGGCAAGCTCACCTGGCTTATCGTACTCGGTCTCCAGAGCCTTCGCGAAACCGACGCTAACGTCAGTGAGCGCAATACGCCCTTCCGGACGCTTTGGCCCGGCAAGCGAGGGAACGACGGTCCCCAGATCGAGTTCCAGCGCATCGGTGAAGATCGGGTCCGCGTCTCCAGCGCTACGAAAAAGTCCTTGCGCTTTTGCGTAAGCCTCGACCAACGCAATGCGGTGGGGCTCACGTCCCGACATGCCAAGGTAGTTCAGCGTCTCGGTGTCGATGGGGAAGAACCCGCATGTTGCCCCATACTCCGGCGCCATGTTGGCAATTGTGGCGCGATCAGCAAGCGGCATCGCGTCGAGGCCAGAGCCGAAGAACTCGACGAATTTCCCGACTACGCCCTTCTTGCGCAGCATCTGCGTGACGGTGAGCACCAGGTCGGTTGCCGTCACGCCCTCATTGAGCTTGCCCGTCAGCTTGAATCCGATCACCTCGGGGATGAGCATCGACAGCGGCTGGCCAAGCATAGCCGCCTCTGCCTCGATGCCGCCGACGCCCCACCCAAGCACGGCGAGAGCGTTGACCATGGTGGTATGGCTGTCGGTGCCGACGAGCGTGTCAGGAAATGCCAACGTCGTGCCGTCTTCGAGCGTCTTGGTCCAAACGGTCTGCGCCAGAAACTCCAGGTTGACCTGGTGGCAAATGCCAGTCCCCGGTGGCACGACTCGAAAATTGTCGAATGCGCTCTGGCCCCATTTCAGAAAGTTATACCGCTCGCCGTTGCGTTGATACTCATGCTCTACGTTGTGCTCGAACGCCTGCGCGCTGCCGAATTCGTCTACGATGACCGAGTGGTCAATGACGAGATCCACGGGGACCAGCGGGTTGATCTTTTCGGGATCGCCACCGAGGATCTTCATGCCATCGCGCATGGCCGCGAGATCGACGACGGCAGGAACGCCTGTGAAATCCTGCATCAGCACCCGCGCCGGCCGGAAGCCGGTCTCCTTGCCGGCCTTGCCTTTGTCCTGGACCCAGGCCGCCATAGCCAGAATGTCGTCCTTGGTAACGGAACGGCCATCCTCGTGTCGCAGGAGGTTCTCCAGCAGCACCTTCATCGAGAAGGGCAGCTTCGAGATACCCGCAAGCCCATTCTTTTCAGCCTCCGGCAACGAGAAGTAGACGTATGTTCTCCCGTCGACTGCAAGCGTGCTGCGGCACTTGAAACTATCAGGCAAATTGGTCGGCTCGTCGCTCAAATCCTCTTCTCCTCAGCGTTCATGGGTCACCAACTTTCAGCGGCCGAAACTATCACCAGCTTGCGCCGATCTTGCCGGGGTTAGGCAAATGGGCGCGCATTTGCGCTGGCATCGATGGAAGTGTGCCCCTTATATAGGCCGTCACGCCCTGGGGCCAGCCAGCTTCCTTCCCCCGTTCTTCGGAAATTTCGGCCGCTTCGCCAGAGCATTTTTCCACGCGGATGACCAACGCCTGTGCTGCTCATTGCCGAAAATCTAGTCTTAAGCCGCGGTGGACGGACCGTCATTGATGGTCTGTCCCTGCGCTTAAGCAACGGCGAAGCCCTTTTGCTCACCGGCGCCAACGGAACCGGGAAGACGACGCTTCTGCGCGCCCTTGCGGGATTCCTGCCGCCTGCGGTCGGCGAAATCCGTATTGAGAATGAAAACGACGATCGCGAGCTTGGAGAGCTGTGCCATTTCGTTGGGCACCTGGATGGCATCAAGCCGCACCTGACGGCTGTGGAGAATCTCGCGTTCTGGGCCGCCTATCTCGATGGGGACAGCTCTGGGAATGGCGGCGATCGACTTGCGTGTGCGCTGAACAAATTTGGGCTCGCAGCTTTGGCGGACGTTCCCGCCGGCTATCTTTCGGCTGGCCAAAAGCGCCGGCTTGCGCTTTCACGTCTTGCGGCCGCGCACCGTCCGCTGTGGCTGCTCGACGAGCCGACCGCGTCGCTTGATGCTGCCTCCGTCACTCTACTGATCGATGCCGTCAACGCGCATCGTGCCGACGGTGGACTGGTCATTGCCGCAACGCATTTGCCGCTTGCGTTTGAGAACGCGAAAGAGGTGCGGCTTGGCCCGAAGGAGAAGGCGGCATGAGCGGTTTCTTCACGCTCGTTGGCCGCGATCTGCGGCTGGCTGTGCGCCAGGGTGGCGCGCTAGGTACGGCTCTCGGTTTCTATCTCGTTGTTGTCGCGATGCTGCCGCTTGGGCTTGGAGCCGACCTAAAGCTGTTGTCGCGCATCGCGCCGGGCGTGCTGTGGATCGCGCTTCTCTTGTCTGCGCTCCTCTCTCTCGGCCGCGTGTTCGAAAGCGACTACGAGGATGGCTCGCTCGATGTCTTGGCGACGGGGCCGTTGCCGTTGGAACTCGTGGCCGCTGCCAAGGCACTCGCCCATTGGATTTCGACTAGCGTTCCGCTTGCGCTACTTGCACCCGTTCTGGGCATTCTTCTCAATTTAGAACTGGTGGCCTACCCCGCGCTGGTGGCGACCATGCTGATCGGCACACCGGCCGTGAGCTTCTTAGGCGCAATTGGCGCCGCTCTCACGCTGACGGCACGCCGAGGGGGCTTGCTGATTGCGCTCTTGGTTCTGCCACTTTACGTGCCAACACTGATATTCGGCATCGCAGCGATCAGCGCGATGCTCGGACCCGACGATGTGGCGCCCCCGCTTTTGATCCTTACTGCCATATCGCTCGGCGCCATAGTTCTCGGACCGTTGGCCGCAGCTGCGGCGCTTCGTACCCAGATGCAGTAACGCTGCGGTTGCAGCTCGATTGCGCTTTGTGCGCAGAAACCTTAGATCAACTTTGATGCAGACCTTTACTCAGCGCCTAGCCAACCCTACCCAGTTCATGGGGCTATCCGCACGACTCTTGCCGTGGGTGGCAGGACTTGCGGCCGCAATCATTGCTTATGGACTTTACCTAGCGTTCTTCGTGGCGCCACCGGACTATCTGCAGGGCGAGATCGCCAGGATCATGTTCGTCCACGTACCGTCCGCTTGGATTGCAATGGCGGGCTACGCGTTGATCGCGGTCTCGGCCTTCGGGCTTCTCGTTTTCCGCCATCCGCTAGCGGACGTCGCTGCAAAAGCCGCGGCTCCCATTGGGGCGGCCTTCACCTTCTTGGCGCTGTTTACCGGCTCGCTGTGGGGCAAGCCGGCGTGGGGCACCTACTGGGTGTGGGATGCGCGGCTGACGTCGGTGCTGATCCTCTTCTTCCTCTATCTCGGTCTCATCGCACTAAGATCGTCGATCGACGACGAAACGTTGGCGAGCAAGCTCACGGCTATCTTAGCGCTCGTCGGCATCGTAATGCTGCCGATCATCAAATTTTCTGTCGACTGGGGCAACACGCTGCATCAACCCTCGAGCGTATTGAAGCTCAGTGGCCCAACCATACACTCCTCCATCCTGACGCCCCTTCTTGTGATGGGGGCGGGCTTTTTGGTGCTGTTCGTTGCCATGCACCTCAAAGCCATGCGCAACGAAATCTTGCGCCGGCGAGTCAAAGCCCTTCAGCTTGCCGAAGTGGCCCGCGCGGCCAGCCAAGTAGTGGCACCGGCGGAGTAAGCAAATGGACCTTGGACCCAACGCCTCATTCATTTGGACCGCCTACGGCATGGTCGCTTTCGTCATTGCGGGGCTGATCACCTGGCTTGTCCTCGACGGCCGCGAGCAACAGCGGCGCTTGGCCGATTTTGAAGCGCGTGGCGTTAAGCGCCGCGCTGGCCCCAAAGCGGCGACGGCGAGTTCGGAGAACTAAGGTCGAAATCCGCGATGCAGAAACAGTCCGACGATCATGCAGCAACAAGCTCGCTGGGAGCTGCGCCACAGCCGCGCCGCAACCTCAGTTGGGTCGTCGTACCTGTTCTGGTGTTCGCGGCACTGGCGGCGCTGTTCGCTTTCGCGCTGCAGACTGGCGATCCCTCAAAGCTGCCCTCTGCCCTTATTGGCAAACCGGTCCCGGCCAAAGAGTTTCCACCGCTTGAGAAGCTTGTCGACGCAGGACAGCCGGTGCCAGGCTTCAAGGGCTCTGATCTTGGCAACGGCAAGGTCAGCATCGTCAATTTTTGGGCGTCGTGGTGCATCCCCTGTGCGACCGAGCACCCTCTCCTGCTTCAGTTGAAGGCGCAGACAGGAGTCGATCTCTACGGTGTCAACCACAAGGACCATCCCGTGGCAGCCCGGCGCTTTCTCGGCCGCTACGGCAATCCCTTCAAGGCGGTCGGCATCGACGCTACGGGTCGCGGTGCGATCGAGTGGGGTGTGTATGGCATGCCCGAAACGTTTGTCGTTAATGGCAAGGGCGAGATTGCCTACAAACACGTGGGGCCAATCTCGCCAGAGAGTTTGGCAACCCAGCTCATCCCAGCGATCAAGAAGGCCCAGGCGGATTAGAGCGGATAGAATTCGTTCCGAGAGTGGTTCAGAACGGAGAGCGTGCCGGTTGCGATATCGAAATACGCGCCGTGCAGAGAAAGCCGCCCCTTTTCCTCCAACTCGCTAACGAATGGGAAGGTTCTCAAGTTCTTGATCGACGTCTTCACGCCTTCCTTCTCTAGCGCGGAAAGCTTCTCAGCCTGCGGGCTCATCTGATGCGAGGCCAGAACGTGAAGGCGCGCGCTGTCGAGCATCGACATCCAGCGCGAGATAAACCGCGCCTCCGTTTGGATGGCTCCGCTTTGATCAAGCGCAGCCTTTACGCCGCCGCAACCGGAGTGACCCATGACGATGATGTGTTTGACTCGCAAGTTCAACACTGCGAACTCGATGGCAGCGGGAATACCATGAAACTTTCCGTCAGTCTCAAAGGGTGGAACGAGATTTGCGACGTTGCGCACGACAAATAGCTCACCCGGCATAGCGCTAAAAATCGTCTCCGGGTCCACGCGACTATCGCAGCACGAGATCAGCATCACCTCGGGGTTTTGGCCATAGGTTGCGAGTTCCTCGTACTGCTCGGCATTAGGAACGAAATGCCGATGCCTGAAACGGCGGAAGCGGTCGGTGAGGACCTCAGGAAAGCTGCTCATGGTAAGCTTTCGCCTCCGAGTTCGATTTTGTCTCAGTTTTGCGATGCGGCTGGCCACGGCCGAGCGTCGTGTTGCCCACCATTCGCTTAGAGCCAATTAGAGATGAAACGTAAAGGAAGAGCGTCAGCGTCTCATCCAGTTTTCGACACCATCGCAGCAAATGGGTGGTTCGAGCCTGCCCTTCTGGTGAGATAGGCCCACCCGGAGGGGTGGTCGCTTGTCGCAGGCTCTGAAGAAGTCTCAAGGATTGAGGCCGATCGGTTGCCTGCTGAAGGCATGTCGTGGGCGCGGCCCAGGTTGCGGTATGCCCAGGTTGCCGTTATCGTCGCGACCCGTTGGGGGAACCCCAAAATTAGATCAGCATTTCCGTCGGGCGTGCGCCGGCCAGCATGATGACAACACCAATCTAGGCCTGTGCCCGTATGACCTCCTCATATTCGACCAACGCCTTTGGCCGCGATCTTTTGGCCTCCGGCGTCGTCTTTCTCGTCGCGCTGCCTCTGTGCATGGGCATCTCGATCGCGTCAGGCATGCACCCGATGACCGGAATCATTACGGGGATTGTCGGCGGCATCGTCGTCGGATTCCTGGCCGGCTCCCCATTGCAGGTAAGTGGTCCCGCGGCTGGACTGACCGTTCTCGTCTGGCAGCTGGTGCAGGAGCAGGGCCTAGAGATGCTCGGCGTCATCGTGCTGTTTGCCGGTCTTTTCCAGTTTGCCGCGGGCATCTTCAAGCTCGGACAATGGTTCCGCGCCGTTTCGCCTGCGGTCATCCACGGCATGCTGGCTGGCATCGGCATACTGATTCTCGTCTCGCAGTTCCACGTGATGCTGGACTTTCCGCCGGTCGGCACCGGTATTCAAAACCTGTTGGGCATTCCCAGCTCAATCATGTCCGCGATCAGTGCAGGGGATTCACATCTAACCGCCGGTCAGATTGGACTGCTCACCATCGTCGTCATTGTGTTGTGGAGCTCGGTGACGCCGAAGAGCTGGCGTATAGTGCCGGCGCCTTTGGTTGGCATTCTGGTGGCGATCGTTGCTGCCGCAGTGTTCAAGCTCGATGCGATTCACTACGTCAATGTGCCGGACAATATCTGGTCGGTTACAATTTTCCCAACGGCAGATAAGTTGATGCGCATTGTCGAGCTGCCGATTTTGATCGGCGCCGTCTCGATCGCGTTTATCGCCAGCGCCGAGACGCTTCTTTGCGCGACCGCCGTAGATCAGATGCATCGCGGTCCGCGTACCAAATATGATCGCGAGCTGACCGCTCAGGGCGTGGGCAATACGATCTGCGGCGTGCTGGGCGTGTTGCCGATGACGGGCGTTATCGTGCGCTCCGGTGCCAATGTGGAAGCGGGTGCTGTGTCGCGCGTCTCGGCAATTCTGCACGGTGTATGGCTGCTGTTATTCGTCAGCGTGATTCCCTTCACATTGAGCTACATCCCGGTATCTGCTCTAGCGGCGATCCTAGTCTATACGGGATACAAGCTTGCCTACCCGAAGGCCGTGCCGGGCTTGCTTAAGTTTGGCAAGACCGAGGTCTTAATTTATGTCGTCACCATAGTGATGATCGTTACAACCAACCTGTTGGCGGGCGTGCTGACCGGTTTGGGTCTGTCGATCATCAAGCTACTTTATGCCTTCTCGCATCTGGACATTCGCCAGGAGGAAAACCTGGAGAAGAACCGCGTCGATCTCTATTTGAGGGGATCGGCGACGTTGATACGTCTTCCAAAGCTTGCAGGCGTCCTGGAGCAGCTGAAGCCCAATACGCACGTGCACGTGCATATCGATGAGCTCAACTACATCGATCACGCCTGCATCGATCTGCTGACCAATTGGGATAGCCAGCACAAAGCAACCGGCGGCTCACTCGAGATCGAGTGGGAGGGACTATCGCAGAAATATCACCAGCGCCAGGCAGCGGGAGGCAAAGCTGCGCAGGCTGACAAGGTGGCCTCCTAGAGCAAGATCGTTCTTGATGGAATCACTTGGCCTTCGCCCGGGAGGTCTCCAGCAAGAACGTGAATCTTGCTCTCAATTGAGAGCAAGATCGTTCTTGATGGAATCACTCACCAAGCCCAGAAGGTTCCGGGCAGATAAGTGAATCTTGCTCTAGGGTCTAGACCCTAAATCAAAAGGGTAGAGACGTGATTCACGTTTCACTTGGACGCGAC
>JAUWCP010000157.1 GCA_030609245.1 Hyphomicrobium sp. | reverse complement strand
AAGTGGCTTTGATAACCCTCTGGCTTAGTATTTGCAGACCAAAGCTGGACAAACCGCCTCGACAATGCTGCCATGCAACATAAAGCTAGGCGTGTGGAAGCAATGCAAGATCGGCTGCCTACAGTTTCGAACGATGACGACGGTGATGACTTAGAATCGCCCTTTGCGGTCGTGTCCGATGTCGATACGGGGCAGCCTGCACCAAAGGTGTTCATCAAGACGTTCGGTTGCCAAATGAACGTCTATGATTCTGAGCGTATGAACGAGGCGCTCGCCGCGCAAGGCTACTCGGAAGCCAGTGCGATTGAGGACGCCGACCTTGTCATCCTCAATACCTGCCACATCCGCGAGAAGGCGGCAGAAAAGGTCTATTCCGAGCTCGGCCGCGTCCGCCAAGTGAAGGACGCGCGCAGCGCCGTTGGCCGGGAAACAATCGTGGCGGTTGCGGGCTGTGTTGCCCAGGCCGAAGGGGCGGAGATCGTCGCACGCGCGCCCATCGTCGATCTCGTTGTTGGCCCGCAAAGCTATCACCGTCTGCCTGAGCTTATCGACCAAGCGAAAACGGGCTCAAAGCCGGTGGTCGATACGGCCTTTCCGGATGAAGAGAAGTTTGCGCAGTTGCCTGAACGCGCGCCGTCGCGCCGGGTGACCGCCTTCCTCACTGTGCAGGAGGGTTGCGACAAGTTCTGCACGTTTTGCGTGGTCCCCTACACACGCGGGATGGAGTACTCGCGTTCGGTCGCCGATGTCGCGTCCGAAGCGCGCAAGTTGACGGCCAGTGGTGTGCGCGAGATCACGCTTTTGGGTCAGAACGTCAACGCCTACCACGGAAAGGGACCGGACGGGGCCTCATGGTCTTTGGCGCAATTGATCCGCCATCTTGCTCAGATCGACGGCATTGAGCGGCTGCGCTACACCACGAGCCACCCTCGTGACATGAGCGATGATCTCATCGAAGTTCATGGCGAGGAAGAAAAGCTGATGCCTTATCTTCATCTGCCCTTCCAGGCCGGCTCCGATCGCATCCTGGCGGCGATGAACCGCAAGCACACCATCAAAGAGTACGTCGATCTCGTTGCCCGCATCCGCGCCGCGCGGCCCGGAATTGCGCTGTCGACCGACATTATTGTCGGTTTCCCCGGCGAGACCGAAGCCGAATTCGAAGAGACGATAGCGCTCATAGAAGAGGTGGGGTTTGCACAGGCTTATTCCTTCAAGTACAGCGCGCGGCCTGGCACGCCGGCCGGAAAGCTCGATGATCAGGTGTCTGACGTGGTAAAGACGGACCGTCTACTCCGTCTACAAAAACTGCTCGATCGCCAGCAATCCGCGTTCAATGCACACTGTGTGGGCCGAACGCTCCCGGTTTTGTTCGAAAAGCCAGGACGGCGCCCAGGGCAGCTCGCAGGCCGTTCACCTTATCTACAGGCCGTCCACGCCCAGGCCGCACCTGAAGTGCTGGGCCAAATCCGGCCGGTTGAAATTTCGGGCTGTGGCACCAATAGTTTGGCAGGTGTCATACGTCCGGCTTGATCGCGTACGTATTGTGACGCCACGTCCGATTTGTGGTGGCCCGGCAGCTATGCCGAAACAATGTGGTAGGCTACCTGGGATCGAATGACGATTCGAAGCGGTCGAAAACTGGAGCCTCTATTGGCAGCATTTCGCGGGAGCGCCGTACCCCGACCCGGGAGGACCCCCAACGTTCAGATTTCCAGCAAGCGCGTCGTAGTGCCGTTCGAGGACAACCGGCATCTGACAAAGCTCCTGGGAGAATACGATAGCCACCTGGCGCTGATCGAGGATCGCCTCGGCATCGAAGCGCACGCTCACGGCAACGTTGTCATCCTAAATGGCTCGGAAGCAGCCTGTGACATTGCGCGAGACGTGTTGGAGAAGCTCTACGCCCGGGTTAGCGAAGGGCAGCACATCGGAGCAGGCGATTTCGACGGTCTCATCCGTCATGCGCGCGATGAGGTGGAGCCGGACACCGGGCAAGCGCAGATCGCAACACGGCGCCGCGTCGTCAAAGCGCGCACGCCGGCGCAAAGCGCCTACATGCGTGCGCTGGATAAAGTCGACCTCGTTTTTGGTCTTGGCCCCGCTGGCACGGGCAAGACCTACCTTGCTGTTGCCTACGCCGCCCATTGTCTCGAGCGTGGATCGATCGAGCGCATCATCCTGTCGCGGCCGGCCGTCGAGGCCGGCGAGCGTTTGGGGTTTCTGCCGGGCGATTTGCGTGAAAAGATCGACCCGTACCTGAGACCTCTTTATGATGCGCTCTACGATTTGCTGCCGCCGGAGAAGGTGGAACGAGGGCTTGAGACCGGTGTCATCGAGATTGCTCCTTTGGCATTCATGCGTGGGCGCACGCTGGCCAACGCCTATGTCATTCTCGACGAGGCACAAAACACGACCAGCATGCAGATGAAGATGTTTCTGACGCGGCTTGGCGAGAATTCGAAGATGATTGTGACCGGTGATCCGAGCCAGGTCGATCTGCCCTTTGGCATGAAGTCCGGCCTCGTGGAGGCCGTCGCGCTGTTGGATGGCGTACCCGGCATCGAGGCGGTTCACTTTACCAGCGCGGACGTTGTGCGCCGCGACCTCGTGGCCCGTATCGTCGATGCCTACGATAAGCAGAAGTAGAATTCATTCCCACGATGCCTTCAGCAGCACCCTCACCGAACGTCACTCGTCCCGAGAGTATCGATGGATGCGGCGCAACTGACTCGGAGCCTCCGAGTCGTTTATGCGTTGACGTTGTCCATGAGGCCGGTGATTGGGGATCGCAGCAATCCGTTGTTGAGGCTGTGACCCAGGCTACGGAGGCGTTGGCCGCCACGTATGAGCTCGAACGTGATCAGCTCGAAGCTTGTGTTGCACTTTCCTCTGATGAACATGTGGCGCGCCTCAACAAAACCTATCGCGGCAAACTGGCGCCGACGAACGTGCTTTCCTTCCCAGCCAGTGGCTCGCGCCCTGAGGCTAACTTTCTCGGCGACGTCATTCTCGCTGGGGAAACAGTAGTGCGCGAGGCTGAAGCGCTCGACCTACCGTTCAAGCACCATTTGCAGCATCTCGTCGTGCACGGGCTTTTGCATCTGCTCGGCTTCGACCACGAGTGCGATGAAGACGCGCAGGTCATGGAAGCGATCGAAATTCGTACTCTTGCACGCCTCGGCATTGCCAACCCTTACGAAACGTCTGCTTCCGCCCGCAAAACCAAACGCGCGAAAACGCCATGAGTACTGAATTCACCAAAGAGAAAACCGATTGGCCAAGCGCCCAAAATACTTCCCAAGCCGGAAGCATGCGCGGCTTCCTTTCTTTGTTTCTGAAGCGGATCGGCCTTCGCTCTCAGACCTTACGTGAGGTTCTTGAAGCAGGCCTCAAAGAACAGCCCAAAGCGGATACTGATTTTTCCATTGAAGAGCGCGAGATGTTGCGTCGGTTGCTGCGATTTGGGGCGTTACGCGTCGAGGACATCGTCGTGCCGCGCGCCGACATTATCGCCATTGAGGAAAGCGAGCCCCTTTCGGAGCTTCTGCGCACCTTCGGCGAATCCGGTGTCTCACGAATTCCACTCTACAACGAAACGCTCGACGACCCGCGGGGCATGATTCACATCAAGGATTTGTTTCTCTGGCTGATGCGCGAAGCAACATCACAGGGCGAAGCAACATCACAGGGCGAGGAAGGTCCACCAGACGCGAAACCCTCACAGAGTGGTGCGCAACACCTCGATTTTGGCTGCAGAGACCTGTCACGCCCCATCACGGTTGCCAGAATCTGCCGCCCGGTGCTCTATGTTCCGCCATCGATGCCGGCGACGAACCTTCTGATTCGCATGCAGTCGACGCGCATCCACATGGCTTTGGTCGTTGACGAATACGGGGGTACGGATGGTCTCGTTACCATTGAAGATCTCGTCGAGCAGATCGTCGGCGATATTGAGGACGAGCATGACGAGACGGAGGCGGCGTACATCACGGTAGAGCCAAAGTTGGGTCTGGTGGCCTCTGCCCGCACGCCCGTCGGGGAACTAGAGCAGCGCTTGGGGCTTAAGCTTCTCAAGCCCGAGGAGGAGGAAGATATCGAGACTCTGGGCGGCCTGATGTTCGCCCTGTTAGGGCGCGTGCCCTCTCGCGGCGAGCTGGTGCGCCACCCCAGTGGACTTGAGCTAGAAGTTTTGGAGGCTGATGCGCGGCGTTTGAAAAAGGTCAAGATCCTTCAGCCGAAGCCAAGAGATGAGAAGTCCGTTGCAGTTTCTGGCTCGGATCAAGCGTGAGGTTTACAGTGGCGCCGTCACGTAGCGTCTCTGAGTCCGGTGTTGCAACGGGCGCGCGATCACCCTCCGATCGCTTCGGCGCGCTCGTTCAATCGATTTCCTCATTGTCCGGCTGGCGTCGCGCCGCAGTGGCCTTTGTTGCGGGGAGCCTATCGGTGCTTTCCATGGCGCCGTTCTTTCTCTGGCCGGTGCTTTTTCTCACGCTGCCTGTCCTTGTCTGGCTCATCGATGGAGCTGGAGCGCAGGCCCCAAGGCGATTGCCGCTTCGCACTGCCATGTCTTTGCGCGACGGCGCTGCGGTAAGGCGACCTATCCTTCGCGCTGCATCTTCTGGATGGTGGTTCGGCTTCGGCTACTTTCTTTTTGGGCTCTTCTGGATCGGCGAAGCGTTCCTTGTGGAGGCCGATAAGTTCGCCTGGTTGCTTCCCTTCGCCGTGACGCTGATGCCAGCGGGACTAGCGCTCTTTACGGCACTGGCCTGCGCGGCCGCGCGGTTTGCGTGGCCAGAGGGGGTGGCGCGCATCATCGTTCTCGCTATCACCCTTTCGGGCGCGGAATGGTTACGTGGGCACGTGTTAACAGGGTTCCCTTGGAACGTTCTTGGCTACACACTCACTTGGCCGTTACCGTTGATGCAGTCAGCGGCGGTGCTTGGCATCTACGGGCTAACTCTTTTCACCGTTCTTATCTTCGCTAGTCCTCTGGTACTTTCAGCGGACGCACGATGCGGCACGTCGCGGCGCCGAGCGGCGCTGCGGGGTGTAGCGATCGCCATCATTCCTCTCGCTCTTCTCTATGTGTTCGGCGTCTGGCAGCTCAGCGGCGCGCCTGCGCCCTTGGTCGATGATGTGCGCATCAGAATTGTTCAGGCGAGCGTGCCACAACGCGACAAGTGGGACCCGGCAAAGCAACGCGCGATTTTCGCCGATCAGCTGGCGCTCTCTCGCCATGATCCGTCGGGCCGTAAGGACGATCTTGCAGGGATCACGCATCTCATCTGGCCGGAAGCAGCGATGCCTTTCTTGCCGCTCGAGCACCCCGATGCGCTCGTTGCCATAGGGGAATTGCTGCCGGAAGGCACGCAGCTCATCTCTGGCGCATTAAGATTGAAGCGTCGTGGTGTTAGCGAGACCGCCGGTCCTCGACGCGGCTACAATAGCCTTTTGGTCTTTGAGGATGATGGACGCCTTCAATCGATCTACGATAAGATCCATCTCGTGCCTTTCGGAGAGTACCTACCATTCCAGACAACCCTTGAGAGCATTGGGCTGGAGCAACTCACGCGCTGGCGCGGTGGCTTTTCGACTGGGGCGACGCCCCGCCCTCTGCTTTCGATTGTCGGGCTACCGCCCGTGGCGGGCCTCATATGCTACGAAGCGATTTTCCCCGGAGCAGTTATTCAGGGGGACCAAAGGCCAGGCCTATTGATAAATTTGACCAACGATGGCTGGTTTGGAAACTCGACGGGGCCGCCTCAGCACTTTCACCAGTCAAGAGTGCGGGCAGTTGAGGAGGGCTTGCCACTCATACGTGCGGCGAATAACGGAATTTCCGCTGTGGTTGATGGTCGCGG
>JAUWCP010000282.1 GCA_030609245.1 Hyphomicrobium sp. | reverse complement strand
GAACTACAGCAGGCCGGCATCATTGCGGTCGCGGTCGCCATGATCGGCATCCTGCTCTACATCTGGTTCCGCTTCGAATGGCAATTCGGCGTCGCGGCGATCCTGGCCCTCGTCCACGACATTGTCATTACAGTGGGTCTTTTCAGCCTCTTAGGATTCGACTTTGGCCTTTCAGAAGTGGCGGCCCTTTTGACCCTGGCTGGCTATTCCATCAACGACAGCGTCGTGGTCTTCGATAGAATCCGCGAAAATTTGCGTCGCTATAAGAAGTTGCCACTCGCCGATCTCTTGAACCTTTCGATCAACGAAATGCTGTCACGTACTGTGATAACGTCGACGACGACGTTCCTTGCGGTGTTCGCGCTCTACGTATTCGGCACCGAAGTCATCCGCGGATTTTCCTTCGCTATGCTGTTCGGGATCCTGATCGGTACATGGTCGTCGATCTTTATTGCCTCGCCATTTCTTCTCTGGGTTGGGGTCAAGCGTGATTGGAGCGGGGCTGTCGCAAAGTCGGGAACGGCAGCGGGGCGCGCCTAGACGCAGCGCTTCAGAAAGGGAGTGCGATGAAATCGGCTCCAGCCCACTATCCGGCCCGCGCACCCATCGACGCCTATGGCAATGGCGGGTTTCGCTTTGCCGACATGAGCCATCGCGGTTCGATCCTGATCGTGCCAAGCGGCATTTATGCCTGGAACGTCGCCAGTATGGACGACGTCGATGCGGATTGCTGTGCGCTGTTCTTTCGCGAATTGAAGTCGCCAGCATTCATATTGCTGGGAACGGGTGTGACCCACGTCATGCCTGATGCAGCGTTGCGCAAGGCGTTCGCTGACGCCTGCCTCGGGCTGGAGCCGATGAGTACAGGCGCTGCGTGCCGGACCTATAACGTGCTGTTAGCCGAAGGCCGCGATCTTGGCGCGGCGTTGATTGCCGTCGATTAATAAAGGGAAAAGTGTGACGCGGGACAGCGGCGCGCGCCGTGGTGGAGAGGCTGTTGTGCGGGAGGCGGCGCGTAGTAGCGAGCCCGACCGCTACCTGGCCGCGCTCTTGGCTCCGCGGGCGGCCCGCGCCGACCTGATTGCGCTCGCCGCGTTTCTGGGCGACGTGGCGCGCATTTCCCTCACCGTGAGCGAGCCCATGATGGGTGAGATCAGGCTGCAATGGTGGCGCGACGCGATTGTCAATCTGCATGGCGGCACAGCGACCGGGAGCCCGATCGCCGATACGATTGGCGCCGCCATTCGATCTCGTGCGCTGCCCGAAGCGTTGTTCATGTCCATCATCGACGCGCGCTCACGCGATCTCGATCCGCTAGCCCCGCTCTCCAGCACTGTTGTCGACACCTATTTCAACGACACCGAGGGTGCGGCGTTTCAACTCGCGGGGCATGTTCTGGGCGTAAATGAGCAGCCCGGAGTGCCTGAGCTTATGTCTGCAGCCGGACAGGCCTACGGTCGTGTTTGCCTGCTGCGCTCCCTGCCCAGGGCGCTCGCGAACGGGCGTGTTCCCGGGCCGCTGGCGGGGGTGCTACGGGCATCCGATGACGATTGGGTAGCTGCCACCGCACCAATGCGCGATTCGGTCATAAGGTGGCTTGAAGAGGCTCGCCGGCGTGCGCGTGCGGCGCCACGGGCCGCCCTTCCGGCAATCCTGCCGCTTGCCCTCGTGGAGCCCTATTTAGCGGCTTTGGAGAGGCTGGGTCCCAACTTGGTCAGACAGACGGCCGACATCTCGCCGCTGACGCGAGTCTGGCAGCTCTGGCGGGCTAGCGTGCTCGGTCGCATCTGACGCTTATGTGCCGCGTGTGGCGGAGGTTGACGCATGGTCCGTTGGCCAGGTCGGCAGATTGCGCTGAGTTTGATCGCGGGAGCATTGGTGCTGCCCGCCGCAGCCCAAGTCCCGCCCATCGCCACGCCGACGATTACCTGGCACGTAGAGAACTCCTTCCGCTTCTTTACCGATGCTGCCGACACGGAGGTGCATCGCGCCACCTATTTGGCGCTACCTGCCGCCGATCAACTGCAGAGGCCCGTGCTCGCATCTGAGCAAGCGCTGAGCCGTCGCCACGACGCAGGGTGGGCGGAGACTATGTTTCGCAACACGTGCTGGGATGTGCGCACCAACCGCTTCTCTTGCGCGCAAGGCGAAGACTATATCAATCCTCAAAGCCACACCATCGTCGCCGAGATCAATGACATCGACGAGGCCACGCAACTCACATGCACGTGGCTCACCGCGCCACTTGGCGGCAGCGATCCGCGCGGTGGCGCGACCAGCCAGCCCTGCAGCGAGCCGGCACGCTTCAAGATCCCATATCCTTCAGGCGCAAAGATTACCGTTGAGATTGGTGGGCGCGAGATCGCCAGCGAGCTCATCAAGGTGCGCGATCTCCTGATCGTGGGTATGGGCGATAGCATCGCATCGGGCGAAGGCAATCCGGATGTGACGGTGCGCTTCTCGCGCGAGCGCTCGGCGAGTTATGGCGAAAAGACCGATACGGACTTCACCGGCTACCCAACCCGCACAGGTGCGTGGAAGCAAATCGGTGACAAGGCGTTCATTGAGGAAAATCCGCGCTGGCTTGACCAGGCGTGCCATCGCTCGCTCTATTCCCACCAGCTACGCTCGGCTTTGCAACTCGGCATCGAGGATCCGCATCGCGCGGTCACGTACGCGGGCGTGGCCTGCTCGGGCGCTGAGGTAACGTACGGCCTTTTCCTGCGCTACACGGGCAATGAGTGGGTTCCCAACCCACCTGACATGTCACAGATATCGGCGATCGCTTCAGCGCAATGTGGCAATCACGAAGCTGCGCTGCAGGATCTGCCCGAAGCCTACCACATGAACGGCAGTATCCCTGAACTCAGGGGTGGGCTGGTCTTGCGCAAATGCAATCCTTTGAACGCGCGCAAGATCGATCTGTTGTTCTTATCGATCGGCGGGAACGACGTGGGCTTTGCCCGTCTCCTTGCTAATGCGGTGCTCGCCGATCAATCGATACTGCGAAAGCTCGGCGGCTGGATCGGACAGGTGCATGGGCTCAACGAGGCGCGCAC
>JAUWCP010000042.1 GCA_030609245.1 Hyphomicrobium sp. | reverse complement strand
AACAGGCCGGAAAATACTTGGGCGGTAAAAAACGCATCCTCCCGGTAGGACGGACCCGAAAAGCCGATCAGCAGATGGCTCTGCTCGAACGGCTTTTTCGACGTGCGCGTTCCGCCCACGTAACTGATTGGCCCATCGCCCCTTATATTGCCGCCACTGAGCCCCCCGAATAGGGCCTCAGCGTGGCGGACGAAGGGCTTATGCTCGACCGCTCCAGCAGCGGAAATCACCATGTTTTCCGCAACATAGTGATTTACAAGAAAGCCCTCAAGATCAACGGCAGTGAAGCTCCGGACGCTGTCGGGTGTACCCAAGATCGGGCGGCCCACGGATTGCTGGGGAAAGGCTGCGTCGTGCAAGAGATCGTAGGCGACGTCGTCAGGGCTGTCGCGCATTGCAGCAATCTCTTGGAGAATGACTTGCCGCTCTCCATCCAGTTCGGAGGCGCCAAAGGCCGCGTTGAGCAGAATGTCGGCGATGAGCCCGAGTGCGATACCCTCATCACCTTTCAGGACGCGCGCGTAGTAGGCCGTCGATTCTAGGCTCGTGGCGGCATTCAGCTCACCGCCAACGCTTTCGATTTCTTCGGCTATTTGTTGGGCGCTTCGCTGCTGCGTACCCTTGAAGGCCATGTGTTCGAGGAAATGCGAAATTCCGTGCTCGCGCTCAGTCTCGTGCCGGGCGCCAGCAGCAACCCACACCCCCAGCGACACCGTCTCCAAATGGGGCATGGTTTGGGTGGCGACCCTTAAGCCGTTGGAAAGCGTCGATACTTCTGGCGTCATCCGCGCTCCTTGATCGTTGCATGGGTCCGCGCCTCAACATGGCGCTCGATCGCAACGAGGTCATTGTCGATTGTTTCGAACCGTTCCTTATCCGTAAGAAGGCCCGCCAGCCGTTCCGGCAGCGCGGGACGCTCACCCGTAATCTCTTGCATGGCGTCAGGGAACTTGGCAGGGCTCGCCGTCGATAAAACGACTTGTGGCGCCTCTCCTTTGAGCACCCTCTCCGCAGCGACCACACCGCAAGCGGTATGAGGATCGACCAAGTAGTCGTGTTCGGCCTTAAGGCGGCGGATGGTGTCGGCCACATCGTCCTCGCTGGCGGCGGCTGCCACGAAGTCCTTGCGCATCACGTCCTCTAGCGGGCCGAGCTCAAAACGGTGCGTTTCGCGGAGCGACCCCATCATACCGCGGATCAGTTCTGCGTCGCGGCCTGAGGCCTCGAACAGATAGCGCTCGAAGTTGGATGAGATCTGAATGTCCATCGATGGCGAAGCGGTAGCGATGACGTCGCGCATCTCATATGCGCCCGTCGCAAGCGTACGCGGTAAGATATCGTTGACGTTGGACGCGATCGCAAGCTGCGCGATCGGAAGTCCCATGCGTTTGGCCACATAACCTGCGAAAATGTCACCGAAATTTCCAGTTGGCACGGCGAACGAAACCGGTCGGCGCGGAGCGCCGAGCGCGACTGCGGCAACGAAATAATACGCGACTTGCCCAGCGATGCGCGCCCAGTTGATGGAGTTTACGCCGGAAAGGCCAACGCGGTCACGAAAGGCATGATCATTGAACATGGCTTTCACGAGCGCTTGGCAATCGTCAAACGTCCCGCGAACGGCCACGGCGTGCACATTGGCGTCCTTAGGCGTCGTCATCATGCGCCGCTGCACATCGGAGACCCGTCCTTCGGGGAACAGGATCACGACATCTGCGCGCCGAGAACCGCGGAACGCTTCGATCGCCGCCCCGCCGGTATCGCCCGATGTCGCGCCAATGATCGTGACGCGCTGGCCGCGTTTGGCGAGCACGTGATCCATGAGACGCGCAAGCAGCTGCATCGCTACGTCTTTGAAGGCGAGCGTTGGGCCATGGAAGAGTTCCAGAACCCACCGATTCTCATCGATCTGCGTCAATGGTGTCACGTCCGCGTCGTCAAAGCACGCGTACGCGTCCCTCGCCATCTGCGTCAGGTCAGCGCGCGAGATCGCACCACCGGCGAAGGGCACGACGACCTCGACGGCGACATCTGCAAACGATTTGCCTGCAAACGATCCGATCGTCTCCGGTGAGAGGACAGGCCATGTCTCTGGCACAAAGAGGCCACCGTCGCGCGCCAGTCCTGCCAGCAGCACGTCCTCAAAGCCGAGCGGCGGTGCTTCACCTCTGGTCGAGATGTAGTTCAAACGGTGTGGCCTCGTTTCCCGGAAAGATTCGAATGTTTGGCCCGGCACCCTAGAGTAAGATCGTTCTTGATGGAATCACTCAGCCTTCGCCCCAGAGGTCTCCAGCAGATAAGTGAATCTTACTCAAAATCAAAAGTGCAGAGACTGATTCACGTTTCACTTGGACCGGCTCTAGTGCGCACCCACACCGGGAACAAGCAAGCAGTGGCCCGAAAGCCGTGAAAACAAACAGGTTTGCACACAATGGCCCCTGCCGATCGACTACATCGGCCGTCAAGCGGCAGGGTGGCGCCAATGCGAAAAAGCATAGGCCGCAAAGACGGCGATCAGCGCCGCGGCCAGCCCGTACCAGGTGATGGCGTACTCCAGGTGACGATTGGGCAGCTCGAGCCGGGTGACGCCACCCTTTGGCCAAGCACCCGGTACGCGGGGTTCGGCCTCCGCATCGATGAAGAATGGAATGAGCCGCGGTATCTCTTGGCCGAAGACGGACACGGCCATTCCGTCGAGATCGCGCCAGTACCATATGTTGTCCGCCACGTCGTTTTCCGGCGTGAACGTGCGCGGCTTTTCAGGACCGCGCACGAGACCAACGATTTCCACTTCGCCTGCGACCTGGCCGGATTCACGTTTGGCGGGATCTCTGAGTTCTGAGGGAACGAAGCCGCGATTGACGAAAACGATGCTGCCGTCGGCGCGCTTCAGCGGAGTGAAGACGTGATAGCCAGGACCATATTTTGAATCGAAGGCAAACAAATGCCGTTCCTTGTCGTGCAGGAGCTGCCCCCCGATTTTAACCCGTAAATACTCGACGTCCTCGCCTGCGCGTTTCGATTGCTCAGCGCGCGTCACGGCTACCGGATCAACATGCGCACGTTGCGAAATGTCGGCGAGCACCCCCTGCTTCCATGCCAGGCGTTGCATCTGCCACGTGCCAAAAGCAATCAGAATCGCAGCGCCCGCCACCGTCATGATGGCTGGCCAGAGAAGGCCTTTAGATTTGAGCGTCGTTAGCATCGTGATGCAGTGCACGTCCTGCGCGGGTTACTTCTGGGCAAGACGGCCCTCCTCGGCCTTGTGCTTGAACTGGAGCGCGATCAGCAGTGCTTTGAGGAGGCGGAGAAGGCCGACCGCAAACAGGGGTGTGAGAGCCCCCCAAAGCACCACGTGCACCCAAACGGCGGGCTCATAGGTGAACTCCACGTAAAGCGCCAAACCGAGGACAAGGAAACCGAGAATAAAGATCGCGAAGACGGCCGGTCCGTCGCCAGTATTGATGAAGCGATAGCTCAGGCCGCAACTTTCGCAATCGTCGCGCAGCTCCAGAACGTTCTTGAACAGCCGCCCCTTGCCACACCGCGGACATCGCGCAAGCAGTACCGCAGAGATTCGTGAAATGGCAGTCGACTGAGTAGACAATTCGCGCTCCCAGATCCGCTCCTGCTTAGTGAGATGTGGGCGGACCAGCATTGGCAGCACTTACCACAGCGCCACCGCGAGCGACAGGCGGGGCCGTTCCCCGAATACGACGCGGGGCGGCCCGATGGCCGCCCCGCTGTTGACTGCCTCCGATCGCTGGGAGGTCTGCGTCTGTTTAGTGCGTGCCAACACCGCCCGGGATGGCCCCTGCGCCCCAAACGTAGACGCAGGCAAACAGGAACAGCCACACGACATCGACAAAGTGCCAGTACCAGGCTGCCGCCTCGAAGCCAAAGTGTCCCTTTGGCGTGAAGTGGCCCCACAACGCACGAACGAGGCACACAAGCAGGAATATTGTGCCGATAATGACGTGTGCACCGTGGAAGCCCGTCGCCATGAAGAACGTCGAACCGTAGATGTGGCCGGCGTAGCTGAAAGCGGCGTGCATGTATTCATAGGCCTGGAAGCTCGTGAAGAGGAGGCCGAGAACAACGGTCAGGATGAGGCCGAGCACGAGACCGCGACGGTCATCCTTCAAAAGCGCGTAGTGTGCCCAGGTCGCGGTGACACCCGACGTCAACAGGATGATGGTGTTGAGGAGCGGTATCCCCCACGGATCGAACGTATGCTTGAACACGCCCGGTGTGGCATCGCCGTTCGCGGGGATCGTGACGCCAGTGCCGTCGGCGACGGCCGGCGGCCAATGACCGCCCGTCAGTTGATCGCGCGTCACCATGCCGACAACGTCGTTCGTATTGAGTAGGTCGTTGACACCTCCAGGGAACAGGGACGCATCGAAGTACGCCCAGAACCAGGCGACGAAGAACATCACCTCGGATGCGATAAAGAGGATCATCCCATAGCGGAAGTGCAGCTGGACAACCGGCGTATGATCGCCGGCGTTCGCCTCACGAATGACGTCACGCCACCAGAAGAAGGCGCTCAGCGCCACGCCGACAAATCCGGCAACAAAGAACCAGGGTCCGTTCACGCCGAACAGACCAGGACCGCCACCCAAGGTGCGCATCCAGATAATAAGGCCGATGGCCATCGCCAGCGCCGAAATCGAGGCGGTGACCGGCCATGGGCTCGGATTGACGATATGAAAATCGTGCTCTTTTACGTGCGTCGCAGCCATAGTCTTCTCCAGTAGTCCCCGTTCGGTGTTCCCAATTGATCCACTACGCCTTCGCGGTGCCACTGCTCATTGCGGTCGCTCCGGCCAGTTTTTCTTCTCTTAGGCGTCTAGCGTCTTTCCCGGTCCTCATGGCTCAACCATCCGAACGCGTAACGCTAGACGAATTCTGTCCCGTGTTCTGCACTGGCGCATCTTTCCGATAGAAGGTGTAGGAGAGCGTCAACTCTGACAGGTAATTCGCGTCCGAATCGTCGACGATCGCAGGATCGACAAAGAACGAAACGGGCATGTCAACGGTCTGTCCAGCCTCGAGCGTTTGCTCGGTAAAGCAGAAACACTCAATCTTGTTGAAGTGAATACCGGCCGCCTCGGGCGTTACGTTGAACACGGCGGTCCCCGTCAATGGCTCATCGGACGTGTTGGTGGCGCGGTAGAAGGCGAGCACGGTCTCGCCGATCTTGACGTCCATGGTCCGCTGCACCGGCTCGAAACGCCAAGCGAGATCCCGTGCGACGTTGGCGTCGAAGTGCATGGTGATCGCGCGGTCCAGCACGACATCTGAAGATTTCTCGGCCTTTTGTGTGGTGCCCGCGTAACCGGTCACCTGGCAGTAGAGGCGGTACAGCGGCACGGCGGCGAACGATAGGCCAACCATCGACACCACGACGAAGGCGCACGTCACAGCAACGCTGCGATGGCGCCTTGCCACCGTACCGTTCTGCTCTGCTCTGCCCTGCGGCGGCGTCATGACGCTTTCCTTCTCATTCTCATTCAGCCCATCACAAAGGCCGGTTTCCTACGTCGCCACCCAGATGAACGATGGTCGCGAGGTAGAACAACACTGCCATTACGCCCAGCGCGAGCGCGATAACCAGGGAGCGCATACGCTGGCGCTTCAGGCGCTCCCGTTCCTCGTCGCTGTTCAGACTCATAACCAATGCCACTTGCAGACCTCAGGCTATCCACCGTGCTGCTGCATGCTCAACGAGCAGCACAGCGAACAACAAGAACAAATAAAGGATCGAAAACACGAAGAGCTGGCGGGCAGCTTGATCGGCCTCACGACCCTCGGTTATGCGACGCACCTTCCAGGCAAGGTAGAGGAACACCGCACCCAACACCGCGGAGACGACTCCATAGACGATACCCGCCATCCCGATCAGCACCGGCGTGATCGCCAACGGCACCAGTATGAGCGAGTAGAGCCAGATTTGCCGGCGCGTCTCCTCGGCGCCCGCCACGACGGGGAGCATCGGCACGCCCGCGCGTTCGTAGTCACGGCAGCGATATAGAGCGAGCGCCCAAAAGTGCGGCGGCGTCCACATGAAGATAATGAGAAACATCAACACGCTTTCGATGCTGACCGAGCCAGTCACGGCGGCCCACCCAATCATTGGGGGGAAGGCCCCGGCGGCGCCGCCAATGACTATGTTTTGTGGGGTCTTCCGCTTCAGCCACATCGTATACACGAAGAGGTAGAAGCCGATTGTCAGGGCGAGCAGCGCTCCGGCCGTCCAATTGACGAGGACGCCAAGCGTCAAAATCGAGAGGACGGCGAGAATGCTGCCGAAGGTCAACGCTTCGTCGGCCGTGACACGTCCACGCGGGATCGGCCGCGCCGCCGTGCGAGCCATGCGCGCATCAATATCGGCGTCGTACCACATGTTGAGAGCACCCGAAGCACCAGCACCCATGGCGATTGCCAACAGCGCGATCACGCCAATGACAGGATGAATGCTGCCGGGGGCGGCCAACATGCCGGTCAGCGCCGTAAACACGACGAGGGACATGACGCGCGGCTTCATCAGCTCGACGAATTCGCCGACACTCGGTTCGGAAACTTTTCCGATCCGGCTAACCTCGCCTTGTGCGCCCAACCCTTGCATTCGCTTCGGCCCTATTTAATTGAGCGCTTTATGCGCTTTCTTGTCGTCATTCATGGCGCCTGCCACCCGCGGTGGAGACGCAAGGCTTGTGCGATCCATCTCGACTGCAACGAGCGGAGGCGTATTGCTCCGCCCGCAACATGCCGAAACTGGCACCCGCACCTCAGTGGTGCTCTGTCGCCTCGATCTCTGGCAACGTCTCATACGTATGGAACGGCGGCGGCGACGACAGCGTCCATTCCAATGTTGTTGCGCCGACGCCCCACGGATTGTCGGCAGCCTTTCGCTTGGCGGCAAACGCAGCCAGCACGCCGACGACGAACACCAGCGTCCCTGCAGTGACTATGTAGGCCCCCGTCGAGGACACGCCGTTCCAGAAGGCGAATGCGTCGGGATAATCGACGTAGCGCCGTGGCATACCGGCAAGCCCGAGGAAGTGCTGCGGGAAGAACAGCACGTTGGCGCCGATAAACGTCAGCCAGAAGTGCAGCTTGGCCAGCGTCTCGTTGTACATGTAGCCCGTCATCTTCGGGAACCAGTAGTACCAGCCCGCAAAGATGGAGAACACGGCGCCGAGTGAGAGCACGTAGTGGAAGTGGGCAACGACGTAGTAGGTATCGTGCAGGGCGCGGTCAATGCCCGCGTTGGCGAGCATGACACCCGTCACGCCTCCCACGGTGAACAGGAAGATGAAGCCTAGCGCCCACTGCATCGGCACTTTGAACTGGATCGATCCGCCCCACATGGTGGCGATCCAAGAGAAAATCTTCACGCCGGTTGGCACTGCGATCACCATGGTGGCGAACACGAAGTAGGCCTGCGTGTTCATGCTGATACCGGCCGCGTACATGTGGTGCGCCCACACAATGAAGCCGACGAGGCCAATGGCGACCATGGCGTAGGCCATGCCGAGGTAGCCGAACACCGGCTTGCGCGAGAACGTCGACACGATCTGGCTGATCATGCCGAAGCCCGGCAGGATGAGAATGTAAACCTCAGGGTGTCCAAAGAACCAGAACAGATGCTGGTAGAGCAGCGGATCGCCGCCACCCTGCGCAGAGAAGAACGTGGTGCCGAAGTTGCGATCGGTTAGCAACATCGTAATGGCGCCTGCAAGCACAGGCAGCGACAAGAGCAGCAGGAAGGCGGTCACAAGAATGGACCAAACAAACAGCGGCATCTTGTGCAGCGTCATGCCGGGTGCGCGCATATTGAAGATGGTGGTGATGAAGTTGATGGCGCCGAGAATCGAAGAGGCGCCTGCGAGGTGCAGCGCAAGGATGGCGAAATCCATGGCCGGACCGGGGTGACCCGATGTTGAAAGTGGCGCGTAGATGGTCCAGCCGGCGCCGACCCCGAGGCCGCCGGGCGGCCCTTCCACGAACAGCGAGATCAAGAGCAGGGTGAAGGCCGCCGGCAAGAGCCAGAACGACACGTTGTTCATACGCGGGAAGGCCATATCGGGCGCGCCGATCATCAGCGGCACGATCCAGTTGCCGAAGCCACCGATCATCGCCGGCATGACCATGAAGAAAACCATGATCAGGCCGTGGCCAGTGATAAACACATTGTACGCGTGGCCATCGGCGAAGTACTGCATCCCCGGCTCTTGCAGCTCCAGACGGATGCCGATCGAGAGAGCAGCGCCCACGAGACCGGCAACAATCGCGAAGAACAAATACATCGTGCCGATGTCTTTGTGGTTCGTGGAGAAGAGCCATCGTCCGATACCCCGGGGCGTGTGATCGTGGCTCTCATGCGCCGTGTCTGTCGTGCTACCCATTGTGCGTTCGCCCTGTTCGTTCGGTTGGTATGTTATTGCCCGGATATCGGTCGGGATCGATTGATCTTGCGCTCGTTACCTGATTACCGCGTCTCCGCCGCACCGGCTTGGGCCAGCTTCCGATTGCCGCTCTGTCGAAGAGCTGCCTCCCTGATGATCTCTTTGGCTTTCTTGAGGAGGTTTTTCTTCTCCCGCAGCATCTCTCGCCGCTTTGTCTTATCCTTCTCGCCGCGCGCATCCGTGCCGGCCGCGTTGGCGGCCTGCATGGCCTCAGACCACGCCGCAAACGTCTCCTCGCTGACCACGCGCACACCGATCGGCATGAACGCGTGATCCTTGCCGCAAAGCTCCGAACACTGGCCGTAGAAGATGCCTTCGACGGTTGACTTGAACCATGTCGTGGTCACGCGGCCCGGAACGGCATCGACCTTCGAGCCGAACGAGGGGATCGTCCAATCGTGGATGACGCCCTCGGGATCAGCGGTCACAAGAACGTTGACCACTTTGTTGACCGGCACGACGACTTCATTGTCGACCGCGAGGTTTCGCGGGGCGGGAATGTTCTCTGCGATGAGCTCCTCACGCGACGCGTCGTCCAGCATGCGCGTTTCAAACGAAAAGTCGCCAAGATCGGGATAAGCGTGGGTCCAGTACCAAGTGTAGCCCGTGGCTTTGATCGTTATGTCGGCCTTAGGATAGCTGTACTGGAGATGCAGGAGCCGGAAGGAGGGGATCGAAATTGCGACCAAGATGAGGATCGGGATCACCGTCCACGCGACCTCGAGCACTGTATTGTGCGCAGTGCGCGACGGATTTGGATTGGACCGCTCGTTGAAGCGGTACATCACGTAGAGCATCAGCAGCATTACGAAGACCGTAATGGCCACAATGATGATGTTGACAAAATCGTAGAGGGCATGAATCTCAACCGAGACCGGGCTCGCAGCGCCTTGCATACCCATTTGCCCCGGCGTGGGCTGCCCCATGCCTGCCCAGGCCGATGAGGCCGCGAGGAAGATTATTGCCAGAGCTGCGGCCGGAACCGAGCAAATAATCCGTCTCAACATTCATTCGCTCCTCGTGCTGCTCGACTCGTTGGCCGAGACCCTCCCCTTCAACAATAAACCGTTCGCCCCGGAAGCCGGCGCAACTCATAGAGCGCAGCGCATAGAGCGCAGCGCATAGCGCGCAGCGGCCACCTGTGCCGGGCAATGTTCGCTAAACGCCCCCGCACGGCAGGACGCACGGTCCCTGCTCAACTAAAGAGCACAATCGTCTTATAGCGCTCAAGTCAAGACGAATGCGGCATTTCTACGCGTGGACGAAATGACTGATCAACATCAGGCCATGGTGCACATGCGAATGTGTGGTTGATCCCAAATTTGGCCCAATTCAGGTAAGACCAGGAGGGATCGCGAACGGTTTGCAACTTGTACGCGCCTTGAGTTCGTTCAATACCGAGCATTTTTTGTCTGAAAAGCCTCTGGAGCACTACGTGCACACCATTTTTCGAGCCCATAGCCTTTCTCGTTGGGTGGCACCGGGCCGGCTAAGCCCCGCCACGGGATTTGTTGGTACGCACTTGGCTATGATTGGCCTCTTGCTTACCGGCCTGACGTCATCTGTGTTCGCACAGGAAGGAACCGTCAAAGCGCAGCACGGCGATTGGCAAATCGTGTGCAAGGATCCACCGCCAGGCGCCAAGAACGAAGTATGTGCGCTTGTACAGAGCGTCACGGCGGAAGACCGCAACAACATTGGGCTGACGGTCTACTTTCAGAGATTCTCGAACGGCACACGCGTCTTGCGTGTGTTTGCACCCTTAGGCGTGCTGCTCCCGCCTGGGCTCGGCCTCAAGATTGACGGCAAGGACGTCGGCCATGCGCCGTTTCTGCGCTGCCATACGTTTGCGTGTTATGCGCAGGTCGTTGTCGAGGATCCGTTGATAGAGAAGCTTAAGTCCGGCAAGACCGCCATCTTCATTATTTTTCAAACGGAAGAGGCGGGTATCGGCATACCGATCTCGCTTTCGGGATTCTCCGCCGCCCTTGCCGAATTGAAGTAAAAAAGCGCGCGAACAACGCTCCGGCCTTTGCACGGCTCCGCGAGCTTTTCAGCTCAGTCAACCTCGGGCCAAGCGTCTCACACGCTCAGGCAACCTTGCGCTCACGCACGCGGCGCGATGGCGCCCGCTCCTGGGGCTCAGGGAACGTAATGTGGTCGTGCTCGTCTTCGGACGTTTGGTCGGCTACCGGGCCGAAGCCAAATGGCGACGCACCCAGCGGAGTCATAAGCTCCATCATGCGCCCTGCCGTTTCGGAGTATTGCTCGTAAGCCGTACGCCAGTAGCGCAACTGCTCGTTTACGAGGTCTTGCGGCGTGCGGCATTGACCGAGCCGGCTTGAGATCTCCAAAATGGCCTGAGCTCTACGGTTCATCAAGCCCATAAATTCGAGCTGTCCGCGCGCGAGATTCTTGGTGGCGGGTTCATAGGTCTGGCTAAGCGAACCCAGACCACCGAAATACATTTGGTAGAAGTTTTGAAGGGGTGGGCTTCCGTTCAGCCCACCACGTGACGCAGAAGCAACCATCGCACGTCTCCCTAATTGTGGAACGCCTCGTCTCGGTGGCGTAACCGGGGCGGGGCCCGTTCCGTGAGGGGTATGATGCCTAAGGGTTAAATTATTAACACTTTAACAGGAGTGAAGGAGGTCGAAATCGTCGCGCGACGCACAATAAAATTGCCAGGGCACACGCTAAATCATATACAACTCTTAATTGCCGCAAATTCATAATACTCGCTCTTAGATGGTAAACTTCAAGTATTATCGATAAGAGTTATTGACTTAACATGGTTAATGGCGCTCCATTCGCAACAAGATCGAAGTGATTTTCAAGTAGTTCGTGTTCTGATCTTTGTTTGTGCATGCGTAGTGAGGTCACCAAATCTGGCTCGATATCCGCGGTGGCGTACCGGGGAAAGGTGGCCATGGTGGCATTGGTGCTGCTCGCACCCCTCCGTGCACATGCCGACGACCCGCCGCAGTATGGCTGGCGAGAAGTTTGGGCCGGAGCCCACGCGTCAGGCAACGTTTGGCTGCTCTATTCGGGCCTCACCGTTGCACCCCATTGCCGCATGTTCGATGACGGGTTGCGCCTGCGCATCACGAGCGGCTACGGCGGCTACTCGTACGAGGGCTATCGGGGCGGGGAACCGAAAACCAAGCTCAAGTCGTTCAAGGCTCGCACGGCATTCACAGATGTTCTCGTCGGCTACTTGAAACGCATGGGCCCGTTGACGGCGAAGGGATTTCTTGGGGCCTCTGTGATCAGCCATGACATCAGGCCATTGGACACAGTCAACTCCGTGCAGGGCATCGAATATGGGCCGAAAGCCGGCCTTGAGCTTTGGCTCAACATGGGCTCGGACACATGGTCGTCTCTCGACGTCAACTGGACGAGCGCATACCAGACGTATGGTGGTCGGGTTCGGACCGGTTACCGCTTGATCGAAGATATTACGTTCGGCCTCGAAGCCCGCATCGATGGCAACGTGCTCGATAAGGATCTCAGGGGCGGTGCGTTCGTCCGCTACGAGTGGCAGGGCGGCGAGATTTCCGTCGCCGGCGGCGTTGCTGGTCAAGTCTTCAAGGACGCCAAGAATATCAAGAATATGACGACACCTTACGCGACCGCCACTTGGCTGATGCAGTACTGAGTGTCGTCACGGCGTTTGATCCGATTGCCAGTGCCCGTGAAGCGGTGGAGCGCGCTGTCTCGCCGGCCCGGGGCCCATGTGCGTCTTCACGCGAGCGCCCTGCACCCGCTAAACGCAGTACCGGCAAGAAGAGCCCTCAGAGGCCGTTCGGCGCTCAGAATTGCGTGTGCAAACCGTCCTAACTCCCCTTCAAGTCATCCGTTCTTTCTTTGTTCTAAAAAATGCTCATTGGCGCCAGTGTGCAGATACCTTGATCGCGCCTTGACCCGACCAACTTCTCATGCAAACAAAACGGTCGTTCGTTTTGTTTTCGCGGAACCACATCCGAATTCAAGCCGTTTTCGTGAAGACCCCAACCAGAGCAGATCCATGCCCAAGCTCAAACCCGCCACCCAGCTCGCCCGCCGAGAACACATCCTCGATGCTGCCGAGGTTTGTTTTGCGCGCGCCGGCTTCCATCGCACGACAATGCAGGACATCTGCAAGGAAGCCGAGATCAGCCCAGGCGCGCTCTACGTCTACTTCGCCTCTAAGGAAGATCTGATCGCCGGTATCGCCGAGCGCGACCGCGCCGAGTTCGCCGAACGCTTCGCTAAGCTTTCCGCATCACCCGACTTCCTGAAAGCGCTTGAGTCTCTGGGCCAGATCTACTTTGTGGAGGAGCCTGCTTACAAGCGCACGATGTGCATCGAGATCGCTTTGGAATCGACACGCAACGCGCAGGTCGGCGAGATTTACCGTTCGGTCGACCGGTTCGTTGCTGAGAGCTTTGAGGAACTTTTCAGCAGGCTCGCCGAGGAAGGACGCATCTCGCCAGACCTCGACATCCCCACGCTTGCCAAGGTCTTCACCGTCATCGGCGATGGACTGTTTCTGCGCCGCGCGGTCGATCCGGACTTTGATCCTACGACGGTCGTGCCGGCGGTTGTGGACCTGATCGGCAAGTTGATGAACGTAAGCGCCGCAGATCGTAAGGCCGTTAGCGACAAAGCATTGGAGCTGGAACCCCGCCAATGAAAAAGCTTGTCATCGCTTTGCTGGTCCTGGCCGCGGTGGGCGCCAGCATTTTCGTGGCGCCGCACTTGGATGTGTTCCAGCAATTGCGCGGGTCCTCCCCCGTGGCCAACAGGACCGAAACCAAGGCTACGCCGCCACCAGCGATCTCCGTCGCCGACGTGGCGACCGCTGAGTTCACCGAAACGGTAGTCGTTTCAGGCTCGCTGGTGCCGCGCGACGAGATACTCGTCACGCCTGAGGTCGAGGGATTTCGCGTGCTCGATCTGAGGGTTGACGAGAGCGACCGCGTCAAGAAAGGCGATGTGCTGGCCACGTTGGTAAGCGAGTCGCTCGACGCACAGATCGCACAGAATGATGCCTCTTTGGCGCGTGCAGACGCGGCCATCTCACGCGCTAGGAGCGAGATCGTGGCAGCGACCGCGCGGCTCGAGGAAGCAACGTCCGCGTTTGAGCGGGCCAAGCCGCTACAGAATTCCGGTTACCTTTCCAAGAGCACCTTCGACCAGCGTAAGGCCGCCGCAACGACCGCGCAAGCGCAGCTCGTCGCGGCCCGCGACGGCCTAAAGCTTGCTCAAGCCGAAAAGGGGCAGGTTGAGGCGCAACGTCGTGGGCTCGAATGGCGCCTCGCCAACACCAAAGTGACCGCGCCCGAAGATGGCATCGTAAGCCGGCGCGACGCGCACATCGGCGCACTGGCCTCTTCTTCTGCCAAACCGATGTTCCACATCATCGCGCGCGGTGAGGTCGAACTCGACGCAGAAGTGATCGAGACGGAGCTCGCGAGGATCCATGTGGGGCAGAAGGCGCGCATCGACGTCGCCGGCGTCGGCGAGGTAACCGGAACAGTTCGGCTCATCTCGCCGGAGAT
This sequence comes from Hyphomicrobium sp., assembly GCA_030609245.1. Lineage (GTDB taxonomy): Bacteria > Pseudomonadota > Alphaproteobacteria > Rhizobiales > Hyphomicrobiaceae > Hyphomicrobium_A. Next base: position 118 of record JAUWCP010000042.1, on the reverse strand, counting down.
CAATGCGGAGCCTTTCCTCGCCTCGCCTGAACTGTGGGACGGCACAGATCCGAACCCACTGACATTTGTCCGACACCGTGTGGTGAATGCCCATCACCATGTCTTCGACTGACTCCCC